>NZ_JBEBMB010000039.1:0-105162 GCF_040081915.1 Xenorhabdus sp. SGI240 | reverse complement strand
TTAGGTGGACTGATTGCTTACTGCCTTAAATTGAAGAAACCATCACTGAAAGTTTTCTACTTAGAAGAAGATGTTCCAATGATGGCTTAAGCAGAATTCGGGTTAATTTAAGTCTTTTCATTCCTGATTTTGGTTTTCTCCTGTTTAATTTATTGGATCCGTTATTCTCTGCTGGAATTATTGCCATTTGTGAAACGCAAAGAATGACTGGTAAATTTAAGTCCGGGAGGTTATTCATTGCCTTCACGATAAATGTAGTGCTTTATTGGCAATCGGTATCATTGTTTGTGGAATAAAAATATTAGGAATATCTTATTTCTGTTCTGATAATTTTTACGCTCCCTCTGTTCTTAAGAATCCTATTCACAGTTCCATTGAGCCTGGCAACATCTTATATCTCCTGTCTCAGTGTTTTTTATAAAAAAGAAACTCAGAAAGATGATGTAACTGTGACAAGTTAGCTTATGATAGTACTCGTAAAAAAGCGCCATATTCGGCGCTTTTTTATTAAGAATAGATGATATTAACCAATATATTCCAATCCATTCATATAAGGACGCAATACTTCTGGGATTTCAATGCGGCCATCTGCTTGCTGATAGTTTTCCATCACAGCAACCAGGGTACGTCCTACCGCAAGACCAGAACCATTCAATGTATGTACCAACTGAGTTTTCTTGTCATCTTTACCACGGAAACGCGCTTGCATACGGCGAGCCTGAAAATCCCACATATTAGAACAAGAGGAAATTTCACGGTAAGTATTTTGCGCTGGTAGCCAAACTTCCAAATCGTAAGTTTTTCTTGCGCTTGCCCCCATGTCACCCGTGCACAGCAACATTTTACGGTAAGGAAGATTCAGTAACTGTAATACTTTCTCAGCGTGCCCTGTTAATTCTTCCAGGGCTTCCATGGATTTTTCTGGATGAACAATTTGAACCAACTCAACTTTATCAAACTGGTGCATACGAATAAGGCCACGGGTATCACGGCCATAAGAACCGGCTTCAGAACGGAAGCAAGGTGTATGCGCCGTCATCTTCAATGGCAATACGCTTTCATCCAAAATTTCATCACGAACTAAGTTAGTGACCGGGACTTCCGCTGTTGGAATCAAAGCATAATGACTGCCAGATTCTTCTTCCAATGGTCTGGTATGGAACAGATCTTCACCAAATTTAGGTAACTGACCTGTACCATATAAAGAATCATGGTTAACCAGATAAGGAACGTAAGTTTCCAGATAACCATGCTGCTCTGTATGCAGATCCAGCATGAACTGGGCGATGGCACGGTGCAGACGAGCGATCTGCCCTTTCATTACAACGAAACGTGAACCCGTCAATTTAACCGCAGCCGCAAAATCAAGGCCGCCAGTCAGTTCACCCAATGAAACATGGTCTTTGATTTCAAAGTCATATTGGCGTGCTTCACCCCAACGGTTAATTTCCAGGTTATCACTGTCATCTTTTCCGTCAGGAGAAGAATCATCAGGAATATTCGGCATGCTTAATGCGATATTACGGATTTCAGCCTGCAACGTTTCCAGTTCAGCTTTTGCTGAATCCAATTTTTCTCCCAATTGATTCACTTCGTGACGCAGTGGTTCAATATCTTCACCACGGGCTTTAGCTGCACCAATAGCCTTCGATCGGGAATTACGTTCTGCTTGCAGGGTTTCAGTTTCAACTTGTAAAACTTTGCGGCGCTCTTCTAGTTTGCGCAGCATCTCCACATCAAGGGTATATCCCCTGCGAGCCAGTTTTTCGGCGACTGCGTCTAGCTCATTACGCAGTATATTTGGATCGAGCATGCTAGTCCTGTGCTTGTTGTTATTGAAAAATGGTTATTGAAGAATCGTCAAAAATCAAAAACTACAGCTTTTCGCTGTAATTTGGCATTGTTGGATATAAACCTTACCGTAACAGGAAAATTAACGATAGCGTTTTATTGGGCTATTTTGATCCTGTTCCATTAACCAGTTTAACTTTTCACCTATCTTACCCTCCAGCCCTCTGGCAGTCGGATAATAATAACGTGTTTGTGGCATTTCTGGCGGAAAATAGACTTCACCGGCGGCATACGCATTCGCTTCATCATGGGCGTAGCGATACTCTTCACCAAATCCAATTTCCTTCATCAGCTTAGTCGGGGCATTACGTAAATGGGCAGGAACGTCATAATCCGGTTTGTTTTGCGCATCCGCCATAGCTGCCTTGAATGCGGTATAAACAGCATTACTTTTCGGTGCACAAGCAAGATAAACAATTGCCTGTGCGATTGCCCTTTCTCCTTCAGCCGCTCCTACACGCGTAAAACAATCCCATGCAGCAATAGCGATCTGCATTCCGCGTGGATCAGCATTACCCACATCTTCAGAAGCAATTGCCAGTAACCGACGGGCAACATAAAGGGGATCACCGCCTGCGGTAATAATTCGGGCGTACCAGTAAAGCGCGGCATCAGGTGCTGAACCACGGATTGATTTATGCAAAGCAGAAATTAAATCGTAATATCGATCACCTTTATTATCAAACCTGGCACTTCTTTCCCCGCTCACTTCTTTCAGTAATTCCGGCGTCAAAACCCGTTGCGCTTGCGCATTGCTTTCTGCCATGTCTGACATCATTTCCAGCAAATTCAGTGAGCGGCGTGCATCTCCTGCCACAAGCTCTGCTATCATCTGGCGAGTATTATCTGGTAATACGATATTTTGCCCGCCAATGCCATGCTCTGTATCATTAATGGCCTGAATAAGTACCTGTTCAATTTCTGCCTTCGAAAGTGATTTCAGTAAATAGACACGGGTCCGTGACAACAAAGCTGAATTTAATTCGAAGGAGGGATTTTCGGTAGTTGCACCAATAAATGTGATTGTACCGTCTTCAATATGTGGTAAAAACGCATCCTGCTGACTTTTATTAAATCGATGAACTTCATCAACAAATAAGATGGTTCTACGCCCTGAATTACGATTTTGTCGTGCTCTTTCTATGGCTTCACGAATTTCTTTTATGCCAGAAGTGACTGCTGAAATACGCTCAATATCAGCTTGCGCGTAATATCCAATAATTTCAGCCAGTGTTGTTTTTCCTGTTCCGGGCGGTCCCCATAAAATCATGGAATGAAGATGACCGGCTCGGATTGCTCGCGGCAAAGGTTTTCCTTCCGCCAGTAAGTGTTGCTGACCGATATATTGATCTAATGTGACTGGCCGCATTCTTGCGGCCAGTGGCTGAAATTCATTTTGTGAAAAATCGAGAGAAAGATTGTCCACTTAAACCTCACTGGCGTTGATCATCCAGCGTGACACCTTCCGGTACGGTAAATTTGAATTTCTCCGTATCCACGTTTACATTTTGCTGCCCTTTCAACTGGTAAGCACTCTTTTGCCCATCCTGTTCAACAGCAGTAAATTTTCGGATTGTTCCTTCTGGTGTCACAGTAATTGAAAAATGTTTTAAATTGCCATTGGCACGATGAGGCGTCAGCTCAAAGCTATTACCGTTTTGCATAACCTTGTACTGTTTCCAGTCGGCAGGATCATTGCGGGCAATCAGCATAAATGGCGTGTTTCCCGTTACTTCTTTTAACCAATTCGCCGTCACCTGTTCAACAAAAGGATTATAAAACCACAGCGTCTTACCATCAGAAACCAAAACACTCTCATCAGGTGATGTCATATGCCAGTTAAACAAATTAGGGCGTTTGATCCAAAGTTCTCCCTCTCCTTTTTGGACCGTTGAACCATCATTGCTAGTCACTGTTTGAGTAAAACTGGCATGAAAACTATTCACCTTTCCCAAACGCCCTTGCAAATTCTGTGTCGCATCAGCCCAAGCAGAACCTATGCTCACCCCCATCATCAGGCAACCAATCAACATCAGTTTTTTCATGTGTGAGATACCTTCAATTCGTTTTATTATCAGCTATCAATTGCCGATACTGTTTACATTTCACAGCGATAATTAATGTTCATGGGGCGGAGGTGCCAAAACTTCACGATTGCCATTATGCCCAGGTGCACTCACTATCTGTTGTGCTTCCATTTGTTCGACAATCCGGGCTGCCCGGTTATATCCAATCCGGAATTGACGTTGCACGCCCGAAATAGAGACACGACGTTTTTCGACCACAAATTCAACCGCTTGATCAAACAGGGGATCTAGCTCTTCATCGCTATCAAATCCCATACTGCCTTCACCATCTTCTCCCCCTTTGACAATACTGTCTATATATTGAGGGCGGCCACGAGCTTTCCAGTCATTCACAACTTCATGCACTTCTTGATCGCGCACGAATGCACCATGAACACGTACAGGAATGGAAGAGTTTGGTGCCAAATAAAGCATATCCCCCATACCAAGCAATGATTCTGCACCACCTTGATCAAGAATGGTACGGGAATCTATTTTACTGGATACTGTAAATGCAATACGTGTCGGAATATTTGCCTTAATCAGTCCGGTGATAATATCAACAGAAGGGCGCTGAGTTGCCAATACTAAGTGGATACCTGCTGCCCGTGCTTTCTGAGCCAAGCGTGCAATTAATTCTTCCACCTTTTTCCCGACTGTCATCATTAAGTCGGCAAATTCATCAACCATAACAACAATATAAGGCTCTTTTTTCAGCATAGGATGCGTTGTATCCATACTGTCACCGGGTTTCCAGAACGGATCAGGGATCGGTCGCCCCATATTTTCGGCTTGCTTGATCTTGTCGTTATAGCCCGCAATATTGCGCACCCCCAAAGCTGACATCAGCTTATAACGTCGCTCCATTTCATTTACACACCAACGCAATGCATTGGCTGCATCTTTCATATCGGTGACAACTTCAGTCAATAAATGTGGAATGCCCTCGTAAACCGATAACTCAAGCATTTTCGGGTCAATCATAATAAAGCGAACATCCTCTGGTTTCGCTTTATACAGAATGCTGAGGATCATCGCATTGACCCCTACCGATTTCCCCGAACCCGTCGTTCCTGCTACCAATAAGTGAGGCATCTTACCCAAGTCAGCCACAACCGGCTGCCCTGCAATGTCTTTTCCTAAGACGATGGTTAACGGTGAAGGGTTATCACGGAATTTCTCACAGTCCAAAACTTCCCGCAGATAAACTGTTTGGCGTTTTTTATTGGGTAATTCCAAACCAACATAAGGTCGTCCCGGAATAACTTCCACGATACGGACGGCTACCGCTGAAAGCGAACGCGCGAGGTCGCGTGATAAGTTAGAAATACGCGAAGCTTTCACCCCAGGAGCTAAATCCAATTCAAATCGTGTGATAACAGGCCCTGGAGAGAATCCAACAACATCCGCTTTAACGCGATAATCATTCAAACGCGCTTCAATTAAACGAGAGGTTTGCTCAAGCGCAAACATATCAACCGGTTCTTCTTCCGCTGGCGGTTCTGCCAAAAGATCCAAAGAAGGCATCGGCGTCGTTGGCTTTGGTAATGGCTGATCATTGCGCATCAAAAATGGATGGAACAGGCTATCTTGCTGCGGTTGCTGCGGTTGCTGCGGTTGCTGCGGTTGCTGCGGTTGCTGCGGTTGCTGCGGTTGCTGCGGTTGCTGCGGTTGCTGCGGTTGCTGCGGTTGCTGCGGTTGCTGCGGTTGCTGCGGTTGCTGCGCAAAAATATGCTGATTTCTCGATTCGTGAGAATCAAGCGCCGTCGCTATATTTTTTTCCTGAACTTGTTGATTCAGTGGCTCTGTTGGCATAAGTACAGATTCAGTAGGCGCAGGTTGATTTACTTGGTAACGTTCACGTTGCTGTTGCTTAAATGCTATCCGCAACGCTTCTTCCTGTGCTTTTTGTACGTCTATCGGCTGTTCGTTTACTATTTGTTCGCCTATGATCTGGCTATTTGCGCTATTTTTCGTACACTCATCAGCTGCCGTTGGTTGCTTATGTATCAGCGTACTTGCTTCACGAGACGCTGACTCTCTGTTTCCTTCCTCAAAATCAACACCATAGCGCTCACGTTGCTGATAGAGGAATTGCTGACGCAACATGTCTTGCTGTTGGGCATCCATTCGCTGTTCATTAGCTTCTGCAACCAACTCATTCAGCCTCTCCTCTTCTTTCCGTTGCATGTGTTCTGCCAAGCGGTGAGAAGGCACTTTTATACCATACAATTCGCGACGGGTTGGGATCCTAACAGGATTAGGGCGTGGCATTTCAGGCCCAATACCTTGTTTAATCTGTGGATTCTTTACCACAACAGCAGAACTCGCAATATCCGCTGCCGTATTTTTCAAATGAACATGATCATTTGCAGGAAGAGTAAATGTCTCTGTTACATCATCTTGTGAATGCGTATTTGTGTCAGCAGAACTGTTTGTGGATAGATTTGAAATCGCCTGAGACGAGTCATCGGATTGTGAATTGGTATCTGATTGGTCATCATCCGGTAATTCAAAAGAATAGCGAACAGGTTCCTGTTCCTGAAATTGATCCAATGCTGGAGAGGTTGGAGAAGCGGCTGCAGGCTGTAACGCTGAATCTGTATTAGCTAATTCGGTTAATGTTGGAGCTGTCAATAATACATCATCTTCATCTGCGTCTGGCATTTCAGTAGCAACCGCAGATTTAACTATTTCTGGTTTATCTGCATGCTCTGCGGGTTTTTGTTCACTGGCTGAAAGTTCAGAACCTAACGTATTCTCTAAATTGTTTTCGTCATATTCAACATTATTGCGGCCACGATTGACGACAAAACTCAGTGAATCCAGAATAACTGCACCAATTTTTTCTGCAATCGTGAGCCATGACCACCCTGTAAACAATGTGAATCCAACGATCCAAATACCAAGCAGGGCCAATGTTGCCCCCAGGGTGCTAAACCAAGGCAGAATCGCATTGCTGAATAAATTACCAATGACTCCGCCAGCAGCAAAGTCATTTAAATCATCAATATTGAGGGCAGCCAAACCACATGACGTCAGTATCAGGGCTAAAGCACCAATAACGCGTAATGCAAGTGTGAAGAAATCAATGTACTCTTGCCTATCTTTCTGACGGAAAGCATTCCAGCAACCTAACAACATAAAGGGCGGGACTGCATAGGCAAGAATACCAAATGCCGAGAATAGCGTGTCAGATAACCAGGCACCAACACTGCCTCCCCAATTGTGGACGGGTTCATGCCATGACGTCTGTGACCAACTGGGATCAGATGGATTGAAGCTGATAAGCGCTACCATCAAGTACACAGCACAGATAGCAATAACCAACAAAACGGCTTCCAGAAGCCGGCGGCCACTACTTATCTTCTTTAATTTAACACGTTTGTCTTCTGTATATTCCTGGTTCAAGAAAGGCTCTCCAGGTTTTTTCTGTTGATTAAACGGAACAACGCTGAGGGTAGCTCAGCGTTGAAACTGTATGCATAAACAGGAGTGTACCTAAATTTTTCCTGTTTTGCATCTGTACATTTTAGATGAAAGTTTAACGAGTCTTAATCACTAAACGATTACTCTGCTTCACCTCTTCCATTACAACATAAGTACGGGTGTCATTAACACCAGGAAGACGTAACAGAGTTTCTCCGAGCAATTTACGATATGCAGACATATCTGGCACGCGTGTTTTCAGCAAATAGTCAAAATCACCAGAAACTAAATGACATTCTTGGATTTCTTCTAGTTTCTGAACAGCGGTATTAAATTGTTCAAATACATCTGCTGCACCCCGGTTCAGCGTAATTTCAACAAATACCAGCAATGATGCATCCAAATAATGAGGATTCAGCAAAGCCGTATAGCCAGAGATAAAGCCCTGACGCTCTAAACGACGCACACGTTCCAAGCAAGGTGTGGGTGACAAACCAACTCTCTTGGATAACTCCACGTTAGAAATACGACCATCTTTTTGCAACTCGTTAAGGATATTACGATCTATACGATCAAGATCTTTTCCTGGACGCTTCTTATTATCTATCATCTTATTGCTCTCTCTTTAATATTCCTACACCTAAAACATTTTCCCTATCTCTTTCAATCGGTTGAGCTGGAAAAGATGTCTTCAAAGGTTAACGCTCAATCTGCAACCAAGGTTTAAGAACTACTACAACTCTAGAAACAATCTCCCAGAATACGATTCCCCAGACCATAATCTCCCAGAATTCGATTAATTATCCCTTTTGCCTTCCAAGTTGCTGCTATGTTAGCTGTGCTCACTCACCCCAATCACTCAGTTACTCATATATCAGCCACTCATCACTCATATTAGTTTCTATGCGCTTGAGGGTTTGTTCCCTTGCCGCCGCACGACAACTTGGATCCATTAGGAATACGACACGATTTACCAGAACATTGCCTCTCAGAAACATCATTTCCCAGAACACTATTTCTTAAGATACCAGCTCCCAAAACACTAAGTTTTTCAGAAACAACTTAACGGCAATTTTTATATTCTATGAGAAAATCACCCATCCTAGTTTGTCTATTTTATAGAAACAATTGATTAGCAGGAGAGATAATTATCTCTTACACAGATGTTTTCGCAAATGCACAGCCGATTGTCAAAGTAAATGAACAAAAATCAGAACAACCTGCCAAATAAATTTTCAGTAAATCGTTTCGATAGCTTGTTTTATGTCTCATATGTATAAATGACGTTCAATTCAGAAAGTTAAACAATCGTCTCTTACAATACGATTACATCATAGTTACTATCTATCGGTAAAATCGTTAATAACATGAATATTTTATCTGATAATTGCTTTTTTTAACTTATTATTTCTCCTACAATCCCCAAATCTGCAATATGCGATAATGGAAATGAGGTATTCATGAGCACAGCCAAACACAGTAAACTTATCATTCTTGGCTCAGGTCCTGCTGGCTATACCGCTGCTGTGTATGCAGCCCGCGCTAATCTAAATCCCGTCCTCATTACCGGGGTTGAAAAGGGCGGCCAATTGACCACCACGACTGAGGTTGAGAACTGGCCCGGAGATCCTGAAGGGCTGACTGGCCCTGGCTTGATGGAGCGCATGTTCCAACACGCCGAAAAATTTCAAACAGAAATCATTTCTGACCATATTCAGAAAGTTGATTTCTCAAACAGACCATTCCGCTTATTTGGTGATGATCAGGAATATACCTGTGATGCTTTAATCATCGCTACAGGAGCATCAGCCCGTTATCTCGGATTGCCTTCCGAGGAGGCTTTCAAAGGTCGTGGTGTATCTGCCTGTGCAACATGTGATGGATTTTTCTATCGCAAACAAAAGGTTGCTGTAGTCGGTGGAGGCAATACTGCCGTTGAAGAAGCACTGTATTTGGCAAACATTGCCTCTGAAGTACATTTGATTCACCGTCGTGATACTTTCCGTTCAGAGAAAATCCTGATTGACCGTATGATGGAAAAAGTGAAGAACGGCAACATTATTCTGCATACTGATCGTGCGTTGGATGAAGTTCTGGGTGACGATATGGGGGTTACTGGCATCCGTATCCGCGACACGAAAAGTGATAATACCGAAGAACTGGATGTTACCGGCGTTTTCATCGCCATCGGCCATAGTCCAAACACGGGCATCTTTGATGGCCAGCTGGAACTGGAAAACGGCTATATCAAAGTCCAATCTGGCTTGCATGGTAATGCCACCCAGACTTCTATTCCTGGTATCTTTGCCGCTGGAGATGTGATGGATCATGTGTATCGCCAAGCTATCACCTCAGCAGGCACGGGCTGTATGGCTGCACTGGATGCTGAACGTTTCCTTGACGGGCTGGCAACTAAATAATCTATCTTTCCCAAAGCGCTATTCCGGTAGCGCTTTTTAACAGGTAACATACAGCTTGTTTTGATATTCCGTATCATCACCCGCTAATCAGAAATTTTTCTTATGGACAAAACAAGACAATCTGAACTGGTTCGATGGCTGAAACAGCAAACTGCGCCTGCCCGTCGGTGGCTTCGTTTATCAATGTTCCTTGGCTTAATCAATGGATTGCTGATTATTTCCCAGGCCTGGCTCTTAGCGACAATCCTGCAAGCCCTGATTATGGATAATGTTCCCCGTGAAAACCTTATCGACCAATTCCTAATGTTGGCTGCTACTTTTGCATTACGAGCGATTGTCAACGCTGTTCGGGAGCGTGTCGGATTTATTTGTGGCAAAGTTGTACGCCAACAAATTCGCAATATGGTACTGGATAAACTTGAACAACTAGGTCCAATGTGGGTTAAGGGGAAACCCGCCGGAAGTTGGGCAACCATTATCCTGGAACAGATAGAAGACATGCAGGATTTCTACTCTCGCTATCTGCCTCAAATTGCTCTTGCTACGATGATCCCTATCTTAATCCTGATTACTGTATTTCCAATTAATTGGGCCGCAGGATTAATTTTATTTGTAACCGCGCCATTGATTCCGCTATTTATGGCATTGGTGGGTTTAGGCGCCGCAGATGCTAATCGGCGCAATTTTGTTGCTCTCAGCCGATTAAGCGGTAATTTTCTCGATCGTTTACGGGGTTTGGAAACGTTGCGCCTGTTCCATCGAGGGGCAGCGGAAGTTGAACAAATCACGGAATCAACAGAAAGTTTTCGCCGCAGAACGATGGAAGTTCTGCGCATGGCATTTTTATCTTCCGCGGTTTTAGAATTTTTTGCCGCAATTTCTATTGCCGTTGTTGCTGTTTATTTTGGTTTTTCCTATTTGGGGGAATTGCACTTTGGTAGCTATGGCATAGGTGTTACGTTGTTTGCAGGTTTCCTCGCGTTAATCCTCGCACCCGAGTTTTTTCAACCACTGCGCGATTTAGGTACGTTTTATCACGCCAAAGCCCAGGCAATAGGGGCGGCAGAATCTCTCTTCACCTTACTTAGCAGCGATGGAGAACAGGTCGCAAGTAGTGGCGAGCAAACACTATCAGATAAAGAACCCGTTACCATTGAGGCCTGCGGACTGGAAATTATGTCCCACGATGGACATTGTCTTGCTGGTCCTTTGAATTTTACCATTGATAAGCGCCAACGGATTGCTCTGGTTGGAAAAAGTGGTGCGGGAAAAAGTTCATTAATCAATGTATTGCTGGGATTTTTACCTTATCATGGTTCCTTGAAAATCAATGGCATTGAGTTGCGTGAACTCAGCCTCACCAAATGGCGTGAACGCTTAAGTTGGGTTGGGCAAAACCCACACCTGCCAGAACAGACACTGCTCGATAATATTCGCCTTAGTCAATATGACGCAACACAAGAGCAAATCAATAATGTGATGGAACAGGCTTATGTCAATGAGTTTATTAACGACCTTCCAGATGGTATTAATACGGTAATAGGTGACAATGCTGCTCGTCTGTCTGTCGGACAAGCCCAGCGTATTGCGCTAGCGCGAGCGTTGTTAAATCCTTGCCAATTATTGCTATTGGATGAACCCGCCGCCAGCCTTGATGCCCATAGCGAACAGCGTGTGATGATGGCCTTAAATCAGGCCTCGCATCAACAAACCACATTACTGGTTACTCACTTGCTAGAAGAAACGCGGGCATATGACCAGATTTGGGTAATGGAAAATGGATTGCTTATAGAACAAGGTGATTATCAAACTTTAAGCCGGTCTCAGGGTGTATTTTCTCGTTTGTTATCTCACCGTAGTGTGGAGCTTTAATCATGCGTGTATTACTTCCATTTCTCGCGCTCTATCGCCGCCATTGGTTTCTCATCAGTTTAGGTATGCTATTGGCGATTGTGACGCTGCTAGCCAGTATTGGATTGCTAACACTCTCGGGCTGGTTCCTTGCCGGCACAGCCCTGGCTGGGTTCGCTGGGTTATATACGTTTAACTATATGCTGCCTGCCGCCGGTGTTCGCGGTGCTGCCATTTTTCGTACTGCGGGTCGTTATGGTGAGCGGCTTGTCAGCCATGATGTAACATTCCGGGTATTAGCTCATTTACGTGTTTTCGCGTTTCAAAAAATACTGCCTCTTTCTCCTGGAGGCATTGCTCGTTTTCGTCAAGGTGAATTGCTAAATAGGCTTGTTGCTGATGTCGAAACACTGGACCATTTGTATCTGCGGGTTATTTCCCCTGTTCTCGCTGCCTTCATCGTCATTCTCGTTCTGACATTCGGCCTGAGCTTCCTTGATTTCACCCTCGCCTATACTATTGGCGGTATTATGTTAGGGTTGCTGCTGGTATTACCTTACGTGTTTTACCATGCAGGAAAACCTTATGGCAGAAACATGACTCAACAACGCGGTCAATATCGTACATTACTGACCAGCGCTTTGCAGGGGCAAGCTGAATTAAGTGTGTTTGGTGCCCTCAAACGCTTTCGTCAATCCATGACAGAGATTGAAAATGATTGGTTGAAAAGCCAGCAAAAACAAGCCGGTTTGACCGGCCTTTCACAAGCTATCATGATTTTTTCCACCGGTATGACAGTGACGCTGATACTGTGGCTAGCGGCGGCAGGTGTGGGAGAAAATAGTCAGACGGGCGCATTAATCGCACTGTTTACATTTTGCACCCTTGCTGCGTTCGAAGCACTTGGCCCAGTCACCGTGGCATTCCAGCACATGGGGCAAGTCATTGCATCCGCGACTCGTGTTTCTCAGTTGATGAATCAAAAACCGGAAGTCACCTTTCCTTCTCATGGACCGCAAGCAAATAGCGATCTCAGCCTTGAAATAAAAAATGTTGATTTCACCTACCCGGGCCAGCCACAGTCAGTATTGAAAAATATCTCTCTATCCCTGACATCCGGCGAACATCTTGCTTTACTGGGAAAGACAGGGTGCGGAAAATCCACGCTTTTGCAATTATTGACGCGGGCCTGGGATGTCAATAGCGGTGAGATTCAACTCAATCTGCACCCGATCGCCCACTATGATGAGTCAACATTGCGTTCAATGATGTCTATCGTTCCCCAGCGGATACATGTTTTTAGCCATACTTTGCGTGAAAATCTCTTATTGGCAAAACCAGGTGCTGATGACGCTGAATTAACAACCGTACTGCAACAAGTAGGTTTAGGATACTTGTTAGACACTGATAAAAAGCTAAACTGTTGGATGGGAGAAGGTGGACGTCAGCTTTCCGGTGGAGAACAACGGCGCCTGGGTATTGCCAGAGCATTGTTGCACAATGCCCCTTTAATGCTGCTGGATGAGCCAACTGAAGGGCTTGATGCCGATACAGAACAGCAAATTCTGGCGCTGCTACACCGTAGTTGCCAGCACAAAACCTTGATTATCGTTACCCATCGACTCACAGGCTTACAATTCATGGATCGAATCTGCGTTATGGATGAAGGACGCATTATCGAGCAAGGTAAGCATAATGCGCTGCTGGCTCAACAAGGGCGTTACTATCAATTTTATCAGCGGCAACAATTTTATCAGCTACAGAGCTATCCTGAGCAAAGGTGATTCAACTGATGTCGATAGCTCAACTGGGTAACTCATATGAATTCCCCCATCCCACTAATGCGCTGGTTGAACCTAATGGTTTATTGGCATTTGGCGGAGATCTAAGTGCAGAACGTTTACGAGTAGCGTATCATGGGGGGATTTTTCCGTGGTATTCGCCTGATGAGCCGCCTTTATGGTGGTCTCCCGATCCCAGGGCCGTGTTAATTCCAGGAGAATTGCATACTGGCCGAACACTACGTCGATTTATTCACAAACATACTTACCAAATTACGGTAAACTATGCTTTTGATGAAGTGATATATCATTGCGCTCAACGACAAGAAGGCACCTGGATTGGGTCAGATGTTCAAAAAGGTTATCAAACCTTACATAAAGAAGGATTAGCTCATTCAATTGAAGTCTGGCATGACCATCAACTTGTGGGTGGTTTATACGGCGTTTGTGTCGGTACACTATTTTGTGGTGAATCGATGTTTAGTAAAATGGAGAATGCTTCCAAGTGTGCTTTTGTTGCATTCTATCACCATTTTTTACGTCATGGCGGCCAACTATTTGATTGTCAGGTGTTAAATCACCATACAGAATCATTGGGCGCTAAAAATATTCCGAGAGAAAAGTTTCTCCAGTATCTTTATCAATTAAGAAAGCAGTCATTGCAATCAGGCTGCTGGTCTGTACAAAAGCTGGATTTATAATCATCTCTTAGAAAGAGATGCTGTTCATGGTGGGAATGTCACTAGCCATCATAGTATCGTAGGTAAAATGATGGCTTAAAATACGACATTCCTTTACATAGTGATGGTTTTTCGGCATTATCTTGCCGGTTAAAAACTATGGTTGTTACATTTAGAGGATTAGATGGCCAAAGAAGACACTAATTTTGAAATGCAAGGTACTGTTTTAGAAACACTGCCAAATACTGTGTTTCGCGTTGAATTAGACAACGGACACATTGTCACTGCTCATATCTCAGGAAAAATGCGCAAGAACTATATCCGCATCCTGACAGGAGACAAGGTTACAGTTGAGCTAACTACATATGATCCGGAAAAAGGACGCATTACTTTCCGTAGCCGCTGATTAAGATATCCTAGCACCACAGGTGATCGTATTTTTCAAAATTCACCTGTGGTGTAGCTGCTAATTTTTACTTTTTATCACCAGTCAGTTACCCGTTTCTATCACTGATACTATTTGTGCTTATTCCGTTTATATCGATATAGCATGTTACAATACAGCATCTTCTGATCTCTTTTTATTCGATTTTTGGGCACGCTTAAAATCGTATACCAATATCTGTTTAGCTTTATCAAGTTTAATCTTGACTGAGCCGCCACGCACCAAAGAGCCAAATAGTAACTCATTCGCCAGTGGTTTTTTGAGATTGTCCTGAATGACACGGGCCATAGGTCGTGCTCCCATCGCCTTATCATAACCTTTGTCACATAACCATTGGCGGGCTGCTGCACTGACTTCCAAAGAGACGCCTTTTTCATCCAATTGGGCTTGTAACTCGACAATAAATTTATCAACAACTTGCTGAATAACTTCAGGAGAGAGCGCATCAAACCAAATGATGCTATCAAGACGATTGCGGAATTCAGGTGTGAAAATCCGTTTTATCTCTTCCATACCATCCGGGCTATTATCCTGTTCAGTGAATCCAATGGATTTACGCTGTATTTCACGTACCCCTGCATTGGTTGTCATCACCAAAATAACGTTGCGGAAATCCGCCTTGCGGCCATTATTGTCAGTCAATGTACCATTGTCCATCACCTGTAACAGCAGGTTAAAGACATCAGGGTGGGCTTTTTCAATCTCATCCAGTAACAAAACAGAATGAGGATGCTTGATGATTGCATCGGTCAATAATCCTCCCTGATCATAACCAACATAACCCGGAGGAGCACCGATTAAACGACTGACAGTATGACGTTCCATATACTCTGACATATCAAATCGCAATAACTTGACATTCAAAACCTTGGCAAGTTGAACTGTGACTTCTGTTTTCCCCACTCCTGTTGGCCCTGCAAACAAGAAAGATCCTACTGGCTTATGATCTTGCCCCAATCCAGCACGGCTCATCCTAATGGCTTCCGTCAAAGCAGTAATCGCTTTTTCTTGACCAAAGACCAACATTTTCAAACGCTCATCCAGTGTCTTCAATACATCTTTATCACTGGCTGACACCGTTTTTTCTGGAATACGGGCTATACGGGCAACAACAGTCTCAATATCGGCAACATTGATCGTCTTCTTACGGCGGCTAGCTGGCACTAATCTGGTCCTTGCACCAGCCTCATCAATAACATCAATGGCTTTATCCGGTAAATGACGATCGGTAATATACTTCACAGATAACTCGACTGCTGCCCGGATGGCCTTCGCTGTATAACGAACATCATGATGTACTTCATATTTAGCACGCAGCCCATTGATAATTTGTACCGTTTCTTCAGAAGAAGGTTCAAGAATGTCAATTTTTTGAAATCGTCGAGCCAAGGCCCGATCTTTTTCAAAAATATTGCTGAATTCGTGGTACGTCGTTGAACCAATTACCCGTATACGCCCACTGGACAACAGCGGTTTAATGAGATTAGCTGCGTCCACCTGCCCACCCGATGCGGCACCTGCGCCAATAATAGTATGGATTTCGTCGATAAAGAGAATGCTTTTACTGTCCTGTTCCAATGTTTTTAACAAAGACTTGAAGCGCTTCTCAAAATCACCGCGATACTTTGTTCCCGCCAACAATGAGCCAATATCAAGAGAATAGATGGTACAATCCAGCATCACTTCGGGAACATTCTTTTGCACAATACACCATGCAAGCCCCTCAGCAATGGCCGTCTTACCCACACCCGATTCGCCAACAAGCAGAGGATTATTTTTGCGGCGACGACAGAGTACCTGAATAGTTCTCTCCAATTCACTCTGACGGCCGACAAGCGGATCAATTTGTCCTTTCTGTGCCAATTGATTCAGATTAGTCGTGAAATTTTCCAACCTATCTTCACTAATTACCGGCTCTTCCTGAACTGGATTGATACTGTGGTGAACATCATTATCTGATTCATCTTTGCGCGTTCCATGAGAGATAAAGTTCACAATATCCAAACGACTGACGTCGTACTTACGTAGTAAATAAGCAGCCTGGGATTCCTGTTCACTAAAAATAGCAACTAAGACGTTCGCCCCAGAAACCTCCGAGCGCCCCGAAGATTGAACATGAAATACCGCACGTTGCAAAACACGCTGAAAACTTAATGTAGGTTGTGTATCCCTGTCATCGTTTTCAGATAACAAGGGGGTGGTTTGTGCAATAAAACTTTCTAATTCTTGGCGTAACATCGCCAAATCGACTTTACAAGCCTCCAGAGCTTCTCGCGCTGATGTGTTACTTAACAACGCCAGCAACAGGTGCTCTACAGTCATAAATTCATGTCTGTTATCCCTTGCTTTGGCAAAAGCAATATTGAGACTAAGCTCCAGTTCTTGATTGAGCATAAGCACCTCCTCCTAAATTTCAATAAGCCAGATCAGACCTTTTCCAGCGTGCAAAGTAATGGATGCTCGTGCTCCTTAGCATACATGTTCACTTGCGCAGCTTTAGTTTCTGCGACCTCTGCCGTATAAATTCCGCAAACTGCTTTCCCTTTGTAATGGACATCCAGCATTAGTTGCGTTGCTCGTTCAACATCATAAGAAAAGAACTTTTGCAATACGTCAACCACAAACTCCATAGGGGTATAATCGTCATTGTTAAGAATAACCTTATACATTGATGGTGGTTGTAGTTTTTGTTTTACATCATCCTCAATAAATTCTTCAACTTTCAAATCGTTATAAAACTCAGTCATTATTCTTCCGCTGGGTATTAACTGTCCGCTGGATTTTAGTACGAACTCATTCATTCTACTGCTATATATTTTATCACTTCATAAAGCACTCTGCTTACCCCTTCCTTGATTAGCAGAGCTAGATTTTGCCTAAAAATCGGATACCGTTATCTATATCAAACTTTAGCCATTTGAGACAACCTGACGTTGTTTATATGCTTGACGACGTAATGAATTTCACTACAGTATATTTTATGAACACCGCTTTCTGTCTGGGCGTTTGTTCATATTTTAAAATTTTTAGTGACTCCTAAATCCGAAATCGTGATACGAGGGATAGAGAAGTATGGAAACAGGTACTGTTAAATGGTTCAATAATGCAAAGGGCTTTGGATTTATTTGCCCGGCCAGCGGTGGCGAGGATATATTTGCCCACTATTCAACCATTCAGATGGATGGTTATAGGACGCTGAAAGCGGGGCAAAAAGTGAACTTTAGCGTTCATCAAGGCCCCAAAGGTAACCATGCCAGCCTTATTGTACCTCTGGAAAATGGTTCAAAATCAAAAAATAGTGACCCGATAAATTCGTAATTTCCACGCCACAAATAGACAATAAGCTTATTTGTGGCGTGCTATTTTATTCCCTTGCCAGTGCTTCTATAGGATCGAGGTGAGCTGCATTTTTTGCCGGCAGGAAACCAAAGATTATCCCTATTGCCGTTGAACAACCAAATGCAATGATAAATGCAGTGAAGTTATAAACGAAATCCCAGTTCGGTAACATCAATTGCACCATAAAAGAAATGCTGTATGACAGAATAATCCCCAGTATCCCCCCTATTAAACAAACCAAAACAGCTTCAATAAGGAATTGCTGCATAATGTCACTGGTTCTGGCCCCTACTGCCATACGAATACCAATTTCCCTTGTACGCTCGGTAACTGATACCAACATGATATTCATGACACCAATTCCCCCGACAACTAAGGATATTACCGCAACTAACGTTAAAAATATTTGCATCGTCCGTGTTGTTTGATCCATTATTTTAATGGTCTTATTCACGTTATAAGTGTGAAAGTCTTTTTTACCATGACGGAATATCAGCAATTGATTAATTTTTTCTTCTGCTTCATTGGACGCATAGCCATCTTTCAACCTGACAGCAATCGAATTCAAGTAATTTTGATTCATTAAACGGCTATTCATCGTACTGTAAGGCACCCAAACTTGTAATGTATTACTGCTATAAAGACTTTGCCCATTAGCAATGACACCAATCACTGTCAAGGGCATATTTATTAACAGTAACTCTTTGCCTACCACATTACCCTGGTAAGGAAAGAACTTCTTACGTGTATTATCATCAATGATAACCACTTGAGACTGACGCTCAATCATGTCTGAAGTAAAAGGAATGCCTTGAGAAAATTTCATTGCATATACCTGAAAAAAATCACTTCCTACCCCCGATATTTGTGCTTTAGCATCCATATTGCCTTGACGCAAACGCCCGCCATTCATAAATTCGGGAGAAACAGCCTGAACATAGGGCTGAGATTTTATTGCCGGAATATCAGTAAGTTTCAGTGCCTGCATATCCAAAGCGTTATCACTGCCAAAATCTTTTCCTGGATAAATTGATATAGAGTTAGTTGCAATAGATTTAATATGTGATAACACCATCGATTTTGCCGCATCACCAATCACTACGATCGTTACAACAGAGGCAATGCCTATTATGATCCCAAGCATTGTCAGCAGAGTCCGTAGCTTATTCACATTCATGGCACGCCATGCCATCAATAAAGCTTCATTAAAACGTCCCCAGATTTGTTGCACCGAAGAGGTTTTTACATTGACCGTTTTTGTCTCTACAGAAGAAGGGAGAGGTAATTTTGGGTGTTCAGAAGAGCGTACCTCACTCATGATACGCCCGTCTTTAATTTCAATCACCCTTTGTACCTGTGCAGCAATATTAGGATCGTGCGTAACAATAACAACCGTATGTCCTCGTTGACAGAGTTTCTTCAAGATATCCATCATTTCCTGGCCGGAAGTACTATCTAATGCTCCGGTCGGTTCGTCAGCAAGGATGACCTGACCGCCATTCATAAGTGCTCTGGCAATACTGACCCGTTGTTGCTGTCCACCTGAAAGCTGGCTTGGTCGATAATCAATCCGATTTTCCAATCCAAGGCTTTTTAGCAATTCAATAGCCCGCTCACGACGTTGTATTTTGGAAACACCGGAATAAATAGCCGGAATTTCAACATTTTGATCGGCGGTTAAATGAGCCAATAAATGGTAGCGTTGAAAAATGAACCCAAAATATTCCCTGCGTAACTCAGCCAATTGATCACTATCCAAATCAGCAATATTTCTTCCCGCGACCCAATATTCTCCACTGCTAGGTTTATCCAAGCAGCCAAGTATATTCATTAAAGTAGACTTACCTGAACCAGAAGCGCCGACAATAGCCACCATTTCTCCGGCCTGTATAGATAACGAAATATTATCCAGCACAGTGAGTTGCCCTTCTCCAGCGGGATAATTACGACTAACGCCTTTTAGTTCCAGTAATGTATCCATTATTACTCCTCTACACTACTATCACTGAGACTGGTGATCACACGTTCGTTTTCCTTCAAGCCAGAGAGCACCTGAACATTCACGTTATCAAAGGCTCCTATTGTGATTTTACGTTTTTCTGCTTTGCCATTATGCAAAACACTCACTTCATATTGCGTAGAAAGTACATGCTGAGTTGAGGACGTATATTGGTGAGAAGCTATTTCCAAAGCTGAAATTGGGATCATCAATACATTATGCAAAGTTTGAAGCGCTATTTTTACTTGCGCAGTCATCTGCAAACGCAGAATATGTTCCGGATTAGGTACTTCAAAGCGGGCATAGTAGAAAATAGCGTTATTCTCAACTCGTGGTGTTGGCAAGGTATCTTTCAGGACGCTGTGAAATAGCCTTCCTGGTGCCCCTAAGATGGTAAATGAGACTTTCTGTCCAGGCGCTAAATTGATGACATCAGCCTCCGATACTTCTGCATTAACAATCATAGTATCAAGATTTGCGAGGGTCAGGATGGTCGGTGCTTGCTGTGCAGCAATCACGGTTTGTCCCTGAAATGTTTTGATATCTGTCACAATGCCCGCGATTGGGGCAGTAATTCTGGTATATTGCAAATTCGTTTTTGCCGTATCAAGTTTGGCCTTATTTTGCTTAATTTGCGCCGCTAAGTCGTCAATTCTTGCGGCCTTAAACTGCATATCTGTTATGCTGGAGTCCAATTCTTGCCGGGAAATTAAATGTAATTTAAACAAATGATTCAGGCGATTTACTTTGAGTTGTGCAAGTTTTAGTTCAGCCTGTGCGCCACGGAGATTAGCCTCCAGTGATTTTGCTGTTTCCTGAATTTCAGCCACAGTGTTTTTTGCTGTTTGTGGATCAATCAATGCCAATAATTGGCCTTGCTTAACCTTATCTCCCAATTTCACATAAAGCTCTTTCAACTGGCCACTAACCTGAGCCCCTACGTCAACTTTACTGACCGCATCCAATTTACCCACCGCTAAGACACTTCTTTCGAAATCTCCCTTTATCACTGCACTCGTCTGATATGTAATAGGCTTCGGCGGATAGAAGAAATAGAACCACACAGAAGCAATAGCTATGAGAACAAACCCAGCTCTGACCCAGCGATATTTGGCAAAAAGAAGTTTCATCAATAAATACCTACCATTAAAAGTATGTCATCTCATTTAATGACTTCATTTGAACTTTACTGTATAAACCATAAACAAACCCTATCAACGGGATATTTCTGATAAGAAAAATTTCTAATATCTCTTCTTTAAAAAAACCAACGTCAATAGCCAAAATAACGTTCAATTGACTTTCCCTCTCACCAGCCAAACAACCCTGGAAAATATCTCCTTTAAAGGTAATGAAATAGTCTCAACACCCTGTTCTATTGCGTCATTCCATATCGGATTAACTTAGTTTTATTTATAACATCCATTCTGTCAGAGATTAAAAATGCATTGAATTTCAGTATGTTTCCCTTTATCCTAGTTGTTATTTTGGTGTGAATTTTTTGTTTCTGTCTGTCTGTTTTCTGGTTTTCGTGATTAAGATTAGGTAAAAGACGTTTTTTATTGGATAAGGATGAGGATCATGTATTCAGGATTAATAATTATTCTCCTGCCTTTGGCTCTGGGCTACCTTATTCATCTGAATGATAAATCGATGCTAACCTTCGTGCATAAGCTACTCAATGTCATGGTCTATATCATCCTCATTCTGATGGGTATCAGTCTTGCTATGCTGGAAAATCTGAGCAGTCATTTACTTTCTATTTTGCTGTATGCAACAACATTTTTTCTGTGCACCTTTATAATTAATATGCTGGCTCTCTTCCTCTTGGATAAACGAGATCCGTGGATTATTAATGCACATAAACAGGAAAAACCCCCTTCCAGATTACATATGGCGCTGGATTCCGTCAAATTATGTGGTGCATTAGTCTTGGGGTTTCTTATTGGATTAACAGACTGGTCAGGGTTTCATTTTTCTAGCCTAGCCAGCGAAATTGCCCTGATTTTTTTACTATTCCTAGTTGGAATTCAACTGCGCAATAACGGTATGAGCCTAAAGCACACCCTGCTGAATCGCCGTGGTACGATTATTGCCATCGTGGTTGCCATAAGTTCTCTGCTGGGTGGCGTATTGGCTGCATTTTTGTTGGAATTACCAACCAAAACCGGTCTTGCCATTGCATCAGGATACGGTTGGTATTCCCTTTCCGGCATTTTAATTTCCGACGCTTACGGGCCTGTGCTTGGTAGCACCGCATTTTTCAATGACTTAGCTCGTGAATTGGCGTCCATCATGCTTATTCCCATGTTAATAAATCGCTATCGTTCAACCGCATTAGGTTTAACCGGAGCAGCTTCAATTGACTTTACCTTACCAATCTTACAACGCTGTGGTGGTGTAAATATCGTGCCCGCCGCTATCGTTCATGGTTTTATATTGAGTCTACTGACGCCTTTGTTCATCGCATTGTTTACTCAATAAAGGGTTTACCCAATAAAAAACAATCTTGGCTTAGTGCGAAAACTGAATAAAAAAATTTTTGATATAAAAATCAGACTAATCAGCCAATAAAAAAAGCAAAAAAAGATCTAAAAAATGCAGGCAATTTGATTAGTTAACTTACTAATTCGATTAAAATAACAATTTTATGCCGATGTTATTGCATAGTTATGCTCGCGGTATTAATATCGCATCAATCAATTAACTATTCATATTTTTCGCATGAGCATTCAATTAAAAAACATCAATTGTTTCTATGGCTCACAGCAGGCTCTGTTCGATATCGATTTTGTATGTACATCGGGAGAAACTGTCGTGTTACTAGGCCCAAGTGGAGCTGGAAAGAGTTCTTTGCTGCGTGTCTTAAATTTACTGGAGCTGCCTCGTTCCGGATTACTCAATGTGGCAACGCACCAATTTGATTTCAAACAACAACCAAACCACAAAGAAATTCTCGCATTGCGCCAAAAAGTTGGCATGGTTTTCCAACAATACAATTTGTGGCCACACTTGACCGTGATGGATAATTTGATTGAAGCACCTTGCCGAGTATTGAAGCAATCTAAACAACATGTACGGGAAAAAGCGGCCAAACTCCTTTCCCGGCTTCGTTTGGGCGAATTCGCCAACCGTTTTCCACTGCACCTTTCCGGTGGGCAACAACAACGGGTTGCCATTGCACGTGCCTTAATGATGGAACCTCAGGTTCTATTGTTTGATGAACCCACTGCTGCACTCGATCCTGAAATCACGTCTCAAGTTATTGACATTATTAAAGAGCTGGCAGAAACCGGGATCACTCAGGTTATAGTGACTCATGAAGTGGAATTTGCTCGCAAAACAGCAAGCCAAGTTGTATATATGGAACAAGGACACATTCTCGAAAAAGGAGATGTCACTCATTTTATGCATCCTCAAACAGAAGCCTTTGCTCACTATTTATCACACTGAAATACCATACTGGATCTATAAACTCGATAGATTTCAAGCTACGGCTTCCCTGTAAGGTAGCAGATTGAAAGATGAAGTAGATATATCGATAATCGATTATAAAACAAACATCAAAGCAGTTATCAACCATTAAGTTCATAAACAACAGGATATTGCTATGAAGAAATTATTGTTTGCAGCCTTATTGAGTGTAGTGACCTTGTCAGCAACCGCAACCGCAACAGAAAAAGCAACACTCCGTTTTGCGACGGAAGCGACCTACCCTCCATTTGAATTTATTGATGCAAATAATCAGATTCAAGGATTCGACGTCGATTTGGCGAATGCCATATGTACAAAGCTCAACGCAGAATGTACATTCACCAATCAGGCTTTCGATAGTCTCATTCCCAGCTTAAAATTCCGCCGTGTTGATATTTTGATGGCGGGTATCGACATCACACCGGATCGGAAAAAACAAGTTGATTTCACCCAAACCTACTATGATAACTCTGCCATTTTCGTTGCTATCAAAGGGAAGTTTGCTCAAGTTGCCGATCTCAAAGGTAAACAAGTCGGTATCCAGAACGGGACTACACACCAGAAGTATTTGATGGAACAGCATAAGGAGCTGAAAACCGTACCTTATGACAGCTACCAAAATGCCATTCTTGATTTAAAAAATGGCCGTATTGATGCGTTATTTGGTGATACTGCTGTCGTCAATGAATGGCTAAAAAAGAATCAAGAATTAAGCACAGTTGGCGATAAGGTGACAGACAAAAACTACTTTGGTATCGGTTTAGGCATTGCAGTTCGCAAAGGTAATACTGAGTTGCTGGACAAACTGAACAAAGCATTAACGGAAGTTAAACAAGACGGTACTTACGATACCCTCTACAAAAAATGGTTTAAACAATAAACTCAATCCTAATGAATGAACTTCTCTCTTTAATCCAGGCCGCCGGTGTCACCGTCGGCCTTGCCATTTCCTCGCTTATCGTCGGTTTAGTTCTGGCAATGTTTTTTGCTGCATGGGAATCCATTCGCTGGAAATCTATTGCTTTTTTAGGCTCCTGCTGGGTTACCGTGATCAGGGGATTGCCTGAAATTTTAGTTGTTCTCTTCATCTATTTTGGCAGTTCTCAACTTCTCATTACGCTGTCGGACGGTTTTGATATCAATCTCATTGTTTGGCACTTTAGAATACAGATGGAAATTGACAACTTTGATGTCAGCCCTTTTCTGTGCGGTGTTATTGCCCTGTCTCTGCTCTATTCTGCTTATGCTTCACAAACACTGCGCGGAGCATTAAAAGCAGTTCCAATAGGGCAATGGGAAGCGGGCCAGGCTCTGGGATTAAGCCAAAGCCACATCTTTTTTCGCCTGATTATGCCTCAAATGTGGCGTCATGCCCTGCCAGGGCTTGGTAATCAATGGCTGGTTTTATTAAAAGATACGGCCCTGGTTTCATTAATCAGCGTTAATGATCTGATGTTACAAACAAAAAGCATCGCTACCCGAACTCAGGAGCCGTTCACATGGTATATGATTGTTGCTGTGATCTATCTGATAATCACCCTGATCAGCCAATTTATTCTCAAACAGCTTGAAATACGCGCCACCCATTTTGAACGGAGTGCTTCATGATGTTTGAATATATCAAGGAAATTTTACCCGGCTTGCAAACCAGCCTCAGTTTGACTTTCTCTGCATTGCTGGCTGCATTCATACTATCCATTGTCTTGACCATGATCCTGACAATGAAACTGCCTGTACTTTCTCAGTTGGTAAGAAGCTATATCACACTATTTACCGGAACCCCGCTCCTCGTTCAGTTCTTCTTAATTTACTATGGGCCAGGGCAATTTCCATCGCTCAAAGAATATCCGTGGTTCTGGCAACTTATGTCAGAGCCGTGGCTATGTGCAATGGTTACACTTACATTGAATAGTGCAGCTTACTCAACCCAGCTATTTTACGGAGCTGTCAAAGCAATTCCTGCCGGACAATGGCAATCTTGCCAGGCCCTCGGTATGTCCAAAGTGCATTCTATGCGCATCTTGTTGCCTTATGCTTTTAAGCGAGCACTTTCTTCCTATTCCAATGAAGTCGTGCTGATTTTCAAGAGCACTTCACTAGCCAGTACCATCACCTTATTAGACATCATGGGATATAGCCAGCTTCAATTTGGGCGTAGTTATGATGCAACAATATTTATTGCCGCAGGTATTATTTACCTCTGCATAAATGGTCTTCTGACACTGCTGATGCGTATAATTGAACAGCGAGCCTTATCATTCGAACATCGCAATTAATCAGCATTCATCCTTAATTATCTGATTTTCCCTTTCCTGCCGTGATAACTTATTATTATCACTGAGTAATCAAGATATACCAATCCAACTTCAAGATGCGTGTTATATTTCCCCGCGCAGCGGGGAAATATAAAGCCTCGCGTCGTCTTGCGGATTGCAACTTGAAGTTTATCGAGTATATAAGGTTGTTAGTTTACATTAAGAACTAACAGTGCCAATGCTTCATAATGTTCGGTATGAGGAAACATATCGAATAACTGTACTTTTTCTATTCGATATTGTTTAAGCAAAGTGATATCTTTTGCCATCGTCTGAGCATTACAGCTCGAATAGAGAACAAATTTAGGTGCCATCCGGCTAAGGTATTCGCATAGCTCTTTACCAATACCTCTTCTAGGAGGGTTTACCAGTACTAACTCAGGTATTTGTGATTTATCAAGGGCAAACTGAGTGGAATCCAATGCCTGAAAATCCACCTGCTCCAATCCCAGGCTTTTGGCAGAACTTTTCGCACAATTAATGGCTTCAGCACTGATCTCAATCCCTGTCAATCGGGTCTTTTTATCTGCACAATGCAGGCCAAAACCGCCAGCACCGCAAAACAGATCCCACATACTGTTGATGTTTAATTCCCTAACCCAACACCCCGCTGTTGCATACAGCTCTGAAGCAATATCTGGATTTGTCTGGAAAAAACTACGCGGGCGGATGTACAGCGGAATACCATTAAAAGTTTCCTGTAACATCTTACGTTCGGTAAAAATGATTTCCTTCTCACCTTCCAGAATTGCCATATGGGTTGGCTGAATATTAGCGGAAATCACAGTTGCTTGTGGCAATTGTTCCTTCAGCCAAGGCAAAGCCTGCTCTAATTGAGCCAGCTTTGTTTCCGAACGCAAGACAAAGCGCAGCATTATTTCGCCATTAGCACGACTTTCCGTCAGAAGAATATATTTTAATTCCCCTTTCCGGCGTTCAACGTTGTACGGAACCAAACCCGCTTTGGCGATAAATGTTTTTATGACTGCAAATACCGTCTGAAAGTATTTTGGATACAACGGACAGTCACAAAGATCCACCGTTCTGCCATCACGATGCAGCATACCAAGCAATGGACGCTCAACACTGCCACTGACTACCATCTTGGCTTTATTACGGAACTCACTTGTTTTGCTACTTACGGGTGGCAACCAATGTATTCCTGACCCTTCCTGTAAAAGTTGCTTTAAATGTTGTTGTTTATCAGATAATTGCTGTAAATAGGACTTATCGAGCCACTGGCAAGAGTGACAATGCCCCGCGGTATACTGCGCACATTGCATCGTAAAAAACCATATCAAAAAAATATTAGTGCAAAGTAAATGTTGATGTTTTCGTTGAAATTAAGGATTCTTCAGCTTCTTCAATTTCCTCAACTTCCATCTCACTTTCCATATCATTATTGACATAGAGAAGGTTATTGCTGTGAATTTCAAAAATCACATTCGCAATTTGTTCTTCACCCTGCTGCATAAAATTGGAGAATTGTCTGAAAGTCATTCCAGCAGCAATAGGGAAAGCCTGACACACAATCAACTTAGGCAAGTTTTCATCCTGAACATCGATAAATGCCTTCACAGTAAGAGAGCAAGCATTAATCTGACTCAAATTAGCAACCAATGGAATTATCGCAGTTGGCCTGACTTCGGCCAAAGCAGAAAGCAATACTACATCACCCAACAGATCGATCTTGGCATCAAACAAGCCGTCAATATTCTGCATATGAGGCAAATGCAAGACTGTGCCTGAATCATTCTCAAAATAAGAGATCTTGAGCTGTTCAAGCCACGTGCACAAAATTGACAAATCGGGAATAACCATAGAATCCATCGAATTAACCTCATATGACCGAGAAGTTACACATGCTACCTAAGGGAACGTCCCAGCAAGCAGCCGTATGTACAATAATTAATCTATTTTGTTTTTTCATCATCAGTGACAATCTGATGGTTTTTATCTGCTTTCTTATAATCAATTCCTAAAAAGGAAAGATTATAGACTGCACGCCAGATAATATGGATAGCTGCTGGTATCAAGCAACCGATACCCAATAAAATCATAGCAATGTGTGCTTCTGTCGTCATTAGTAAAGGTGATAAAAATATACTATCAGTTATTGACAAGTAAGCCAGAACCAACAGCCCCACGCCCAATATTTCCAATAAAATAACTAACTTAGGCATATCAGCCAATGAGCGCATCTCTTTTGATGGGTTCACTTTCATTCTTTAACCTGTTGCAGCCTAAAAATAGAATTTCTGTTACTTAATAAATCTCTGTCACCGGGTAAGTCTATCATACCTGAATCCCACTTATTGGCAGGACTAATTACAACAAAAGGCAATTCCTGCTTTTTTTTATTAATACATACAGGCATAGTAACTCTAGATGACATTCTATGAATGTTCATGATCATTACCACTAAGGAGTTTGTATGTACACTGTCATTTTTGGCCGCCCTGGTTGTCCTTACTGCGTTCGCGCCAAAGAACTCGCTGAAAAACTAAAAAAAGTGCGCGACGACTTTGATTATCGCTATGTCGATATCTGGGCTGAAAACATCACCAAAAACGACTTATCAAAAACGGTGGGCAAACCTGTTGAGACGGTTCCCCAGATCTTCATTGACGAGAAACACATCGGTGGCTGTACAGATTTTGAAGCTTATGCTAAAGACAATCTGGAACTGTACCAATAATCGAACCCAATAATTAGTTATAAAACCAGCCGTCAAAAAAAACCGCTATCCAGCCAGAAACCGTCCCTCTACTGGATAGCGGGTGCCTTAACCATATTGCCCTTCGAAAAAACTCCACCTTTTTGAAAAGATTTTGCGATTTTTTTCTCAAGGATGAGAACTTTCACATCATAATGCAGTCTTAATTATTGCCACTGCTTTTCTTTGATGTCCCCATATTGAGGAGCCCGATAGTCATCCACTTTGGTTAAAGACTATCGGGTTTTTTGTTAGTCACGAGTGACTTGCAAGATAGCGGTTATCTTCCATTATTATTACAATCCCTATATTATTTACTCATGCAACATCAACAAACATTAAATAAAATTACAAATCAATATAATTCGCTTTTTTATGTGAAATTATTATTGTTAACAATGAGTTAATAAAATAAAATCACTCTGTGTATGTAAATATCTCGCTTGTGAGGCTGACTTTGCTAGAACAACTTAACCACATTTTGTTTACTTTTATCAATGCAACCCCAGATTCACCACCAGCAATGATCTCGCTTGCTATCTTTATAGCGAAATATTGCGTATTTATTTACCCTATCACATTGGTCATTTGCTGGCTTTGGGGAAAAGAAAGCGCCATCACATCTCAACGCATCGTTGTCAGTAAATATTGCATTGCTTTTGCCTTTGGCATGGCAACCTCCTATATCATCGGGGTAACCGTTCCACATGCCCGGCCATTTGTCGAAGGTGTTGGCTATCATTTTCTCTACCATGCTCCGACAGAATCTTTTCCCAGTAACCACGGCATAGCAGTCTTTACTTTTGCTCTGGCATTTATATTTTGGCACCGCGTTTGGTCAGGTTTATCTCTGATGGTCATCGCCTGTGCCATTGCCTGGTCTCGTGTCTATGTGGGCGTTCACTGGCCAATCGATATGATTGGGGCATTTTTAGTCAGCCTGTTGGGGTGTGCTTTTGCCCAAATATTTTGGGGCCAATACGGAGCGCATTTACAAAGCAAACTTACCCGACTCTACCAATTTTGCTGCGCATTTTTTATCAAAAAAGGGTGGGTAAAAAATTAATCAAATGTAAATATGCACTGGTCATATATCCAGGGCAAACGGGTCTAAATTGACCAACGGGATTAACTGAGTGCATGCGGTACATAGAAATAGGATTGATAGCTGTTTGTGATTTATAATCAGCATCCTGTCAATGATAACCGTAGAAACTGCCATGCAAGCAACTACCCTCAGCAAGGCCTTTGGGCACCTCACTGATCCGCGTGTTAGCCGAACGAAACAGTATGCCCTCATCGATATTCTGACCATCTCGATTTGTGCCGTGATCTGTGGTTGTGAAGGCTTCAATGCGATTGAAGAGTACGGTAAATCCAAAGAAGATTGGTTTCGGATACTGGCACCGCCGACAGAGGATATCATAGAGGGTCTCTGGCGGTTAATGCAGTCCTGTTTGACAACCTCAATAAATCAATGGACACACCACAGGGCCAATTAGTTACTACTCTGACAGCCATCATCACCGATGAGCGAAACTTTTTTATCAACCTCCTGAACAGTTTCGATCCCCGGTACGCTGACGGCATGATGCAGGATGCATTAGGCTATATCTATTTTCTCCAGCGTCACCGGGCGACAAAATCTGTTACTGAGGTCACGATTAACGGACTGGCAAACACGGTTATTCCTGCCGGATTTCTGTAGCGCGGCGGCCAATTTTGCACTATTTAGCGGTATATTCTGCACTATTCTAAGTGAAAATTACCGCCCCATAATGCACAGTGCAGAATAAAACGCCTGATTAAAATTACGATGTTTTTATCAAAACACGCGGTATATTTAGATTGTTTTTTACCCATTAACGCCGATGTTCCTCCAAACTCACATTTTGCACATTTATTGAACTGAAAATTTGTTTAATTTCAACCCGTTCAATAGTCAATTACCCGTTTCTACTGCCCAAATCAACCCAGTGCGTAATTCTAGAAAACCTCGGTTTATCGGATACGGTGGATCTGGCGAAAAATGCCCTCAACAAAAACGATGGCGGTGAGTTGCTATCACCGGTTAAATTTTCAGGGTTCAGAAAAAATACGGGGTCAATCGTCATTTCGACACAATCGGATGGTAATGACATTGGCGATGCACAGACACAACTCGGTTACAACACTGGCAGTGATTCAGCACCCAGATTCAGTCATTATTTGCGTGGCAGCGGTGTTACGCACATTGATACCATCGGTGGATGCGATGTACGTGAGGGGTTACGCGACGGGAAATGTCCCCAGCATGGCGTATTTTCTGGCGAGTTTAGGCTATAACGGCTGCCAGCAATTCCCATCGCAGGATGGGGCGGGTAACCTGATTGTTCAATGGGGTGCGTTTGGGGAATTTAAATCTGGTGAGGGTGTGCAGGTACAATTTACCCGCCCATTCCCGCGGTATTGTGTATTTGCGGTACCGGTTGCCGTTGTACCGTATAGCACAAACACAACCACAGTTGAACCCGTCTACCTCGCGGAAAAAACGAATACACACGCCACGTTTAGGAAAGGCGGCACTGAGACACTGAATGGTATTTACATTGCGTTAGGATATTAATGATGAGCAAAACCTATATTTATTGCGCTAACAACGAAAAATGCGACCCTCCGTGTCCGGGGTTCTGGCCTGTGGATGAACGTCACCACTATCCCGACACGTTCCCGGATACTGGTGTAGAGGTTGACGAGGCGGTCAAACAACGATTTGAGGGGCAATGGCCCAGTGGAAAACGGCTGGGCTGCGATGAACACGGCTACCCTGCATGGATTGATATCCCACCGCCACCTCCTCCGACGCCAGAGGAATTGCAGCAGCAGGCTGAATCTCAAAAATCCTCATTGCGACAACAGGCAGATATCGCTATCGTCCCGCTCCAATACGCGGTCGATCTCCAGATGGAAACAGATAGCGAACGGGCGGCGCTGACAGAGTGGAAGCGATACTGTGTTTTATTGAACCGCGTCGACTGTTCGACAGCACCTGACATCGATTGGCCTAAAGCGCCAGAGTAACAATCAGGGGCACGCAGCCCCTATATTCATTTCGGCTGTTCCGGCCATTGGATATCGGGGACGGTAGCGCAATCTACCCGATTGAGCAGTACCCGATATTTGCGTCATGCGTCTAATGACCCTCCTGATGCCGAAAACCCTGCGACATTCCCGAAGGTTGTCGCTTAGATGTCCGCGTCCAGATGCCAGAGGATTCGGTGTGGAATGCGGGGCAGGGGAAAGTTGAAGCGTAAAATAAACCCGCAGAAATTGCGGGTTGAGTAATTTCGCTATCTATCTATTGATTTCTTCAAGGGAACTTAAAATCTCGGAAGATTCCACTATGATATCAACTGAAAATTCACCTGAATTATCACCATATGCATCCGAACTATCGTCAAATAGAAGTATCAATTCACCATCTATGGGGACTCTTCTGCGTAGTACGCCATTTCCTATTTTGTAGGTTTTGTTGGCGATTTTAGCAATTAAAGATAGGCTGGGTTTTGCAGGTTGGTAAACTGGCATGGTACCTTCAGGTGCTGCCCAGTTAATATTACCGTAGCCGTATTTTATCCAGCCTCTGGCAACAACAGATATTACATCTCCTGCTTTAAGCAAAAGCCCTGTAGGTTGACCTTGCTCAGCATTAGCAGGAACAACTCCAGACCAATCATACATAGTATTACCTCCAATTATGTTTTTATAACGTTATGAAGGCGGTGGGAGACTTCTCCGCCTGTGAACATCAATAAAATCGGTTCATTAATACTGGAGAGTGCGACTTGATTTAGGATGGCACGGAATGGCTGATAGGGAATTAATAAAATCTATTTCCCTATGGTTGATAAAGCTTGGTATGACAAAGTGAAATCAGAAAGTGACGTAAAGAGGATAATTATTCCCTTTTAACTCATTGATTATTGCATTCATCCTCAGTTTGGCCTGTCACTCAGCGAAACTTTCCGTTAATGGGATTTAAAAGCCCATTAAGGTGATAATTCATGGAGAGGTACCCTCAAAATAGCGATTTTAAACAAGGGATTAAGTCGTTTTGTCCAGCCCCTTGCGCACAAGTAACATTCTGAAAAAGAAGGAATATATCCTTTTTGTCCAGTGCCTTTATTAGAGGGCTTGGATTCAAGTCCTCCTGTGTGGTGATTCCCCGATTTTAAATCAGGAAATTTTAGCAATGTGTTTTTTGGGATTTTTAGCGATTTAATGTGGATTTGGTTAGATTTTTGTTTCTGCAAAACTTTTATTAATATTATATAAAACAATAAGTTATTTAAGTGATTTTATATATATAAAACCGATGTTGCAGACCTTAAATACTCAATATATACAGTTAGTTACGATATGCATCGTATCCTGTTGTTGCGCCACATGGGATGGTTCGAGGCTGCCGACTTAATCGTTAAAGGTGTTGAAGGTTCTATTGCTGCCAAGACCGTAACTTACGATTTTTAGCGTCTAATGTAAGGCGCTAACATGCTGAAATGTAGCGAATTATGCGATGAAATTATCTCACATATGTAATTAATTGCTTAACTGAATAGATGACGGGAGCTTAATGATTCCCGTTGTTTTTGACTATTAAATAATGAAAAGGGACAACGCAGTGATAGGCTATACTGATTTATAAATCATCTGATTATGGTGTGCTTATGTGGTTTAGTCCTTTTATTGTTTTTAATATTCGGTATAGCATTGCCATTAATAAGCTGAAATTAAATTCCTTTCGGATGATTTAATTTAAATAAATTCATCCCCGATAAAGAGTCATCCGTTGATGCTGTATTTTTTCACAGTCATGTTTCTATCCGGCCCGGCTCTATTGACAATAAGGCTAATAAAAAATAGAGCGACAACATAAGTAAATCGCTCTACAGGAGTCTATTTTGTACTGCCGGATAAAGCATGTTTTGTTTGTACTTTACATGCTTCAACAGATTTATCCAGTGATTCGTCAAAATGACGCGTGCTTGGAAAGGCTTGTTTATTTTTTCTGACTTCTGTGACCGTTTGTTTGATGGATGTCATAAATTCATCCTTGTTGCTCTGAATCTCTTTAAGATCAAATCCCTTGCTAGTTAATTCATTGAACGCCTTTTGCGCTATCGTGTCGGGTGAGTCATGGGTTTTAAATGCTTCGACAGAGGCTTTCCCGAACAAGTTACAATAAGTTTCTGCGGTCTTATCTACATTAGCATGTGCCGCATATGAGAAGAATGGGGTAAGGAAAATGGGCAATAAAAGACGTTTCATAATTTCCTCTTGATCGACTATACCACGATAGTAGTAATAACTTTAACAGGAACGACAACATTAACAATAGTACATAACTCAACGTTTGTGCCGGATCTCAGCGGATAAAACAGTTACTATTGCACCATTAACCAGTGAACGTTGAGGCAGGATGTCGCTTATATCCACGTCTAAGAGTACGCTTGACCCATTCACATAACCCTCTTTGTCATCCCACATCCAAGCTACCGCCAGCACTTTGCGTAGAGGAAGAGAGGGGCTTATTTCATTATTTTTCACTAAAATTTATTATAATTAATGGTTTTAAGGTACTCTTTTATCATAAAAGTATTCATGAAATTGATAGCTAAAACGGAGCACACTATTTTATGAGAATCACTTTATGAGAATCACTTTATGAGAAAAACATCCAGAAAATCTTTGATAACTCTTTTTATCAGCCTGTTGTTATCGGGGAATTCTCCTGTATTCTCTGCACCGGCTGAAGATTCACTACCTGATATCGGCACCACAGCAGGAGCCACCCTCAGCATTAATCAGGAAATGGCTATAGGGGATTTTTATATACGCTCGATAAGGGGCCAGGCCCCGCTGATTTATGATCCGTTGCTGACTCAATACATTAATCAATTAGGCCAAAGGCTAGCCAATCATGCCGATGCAGTCAAAACCCCTTTTCATTTCTATCTGTTAGATAACCCTAATATTAATGCCCTTGCACTTTTCGGTGGTAATGTTGTTCTTTATTCAGGCCTGTTTCGCTATAGCAACAATGAAAGTGAACTGGCATCTATCATGGCCCATGAGATTTCCCACATTACCCAACGACACTTAGCACGATCAATGGAAGAACAAAAACGTACCAGCCCTCTGGCATGGGCCGGCACATTGGGTTCTATCCTACTGATGATAGCCAACCCACAAGCAGGCATGGCTGCACTCAGCGGCACACTGGCAGGCGTCCAACAAGGCATGATCAGTTTTACCCAATCGAATGAGCAAGAAGCTGATCGTATCGGAATGCAAACGCTCAGTCGAACAGGATTTGATCCACACGGTATGCCTGATTTTATGCAAATACTGGTAGATCAGTCTCGCTATAGCTCCAGGCTACCTGAAATGCTCTATACTCACCCACTCCCTGCCAGCCGTTTGGCCGATGCCCGTAATCGGGCAAATCAATATCCAGCGAAAGCGGTGCCAGAATCTCAGGATTTTCTGCTCGCCCGTATCCGTATTTTAACCCTGTATTCAACTGATCAACGTCCCTATATTGATCAATGGCTAAAGAAATATCGTCAGGGAACGGACAAAGAACAGCTTGCGGCGGCCTATGGACAAGCTATTTTGCTTTCTGAAGATAAAAAGTATGCTGAAGCCAGAGTCATACTCTCTCCATTGCTAGATAAACAGCCAGATAACATTTGGTTTATTGATACAATGACGGATATTGACATCGGGCAAAAACAGTATGCTAATGCTATCAATCGCTTACAGGATGCACTTAAGAAACAGAAAAATCATCGGGTATTGCAAATTAACCTCGCCAATGCCTATTTGATGGATAAAAAGTATTTTCTGGCATCACAACTTCTGTTTCGTTATACCTTTAATTACCCTGACGACCTTAATGGCTGGATACTGTTAAGAAAGACAGCCGGAGAGCAAGGGAAAAACAATGATGAACTCGCCGCCTACGCGGAAGTTATGGCATTGCAAGGTAATTTTAGCGCCGCGATAGAACAATTAAGCAAAGCCAGTGCATTGGCAAAACTGGGCAGTTATGAACAAGAACGATATGATGCCCGTATTGATCAATTACGCCAACAACAACAAAGTTATGAACGATATAAAAAATGAAGGGTTTTATATGCAACATGTTGACGCACGAAAAGTCACTTTTTACCACAATCCCCGTTGCTCAAAGAGCCGTGAAACTCTTAAGCTGATTGAAGAGCGGGGTATTACGCCGGAAATCATTCACTATCTTGATACCCCTCCGACAGCAGGACAACTTGCCGTACTATTAAAACAATTGGGGTTCAAAGATGCCCGCCAATTGATGCGTACTAAGGAAGATCTCTACCAGGCATTAAACCTTGGCGATACTACCTTATCCCAAGACGTATTGCTTCAGGCGATGGCTGAAAACCCTAAACTGATTGAACGCCCGATTGTTGTTGTCGGTGATAACGCTCGTTTGGGGCGTCCCCCTGAACAAGTTAAAGAAATTCTATGGTAAATATTTTTCAGTAAAAAAGTGATAGAGAACCTATTTCTATCACTTTTTTATCTTGATCTCATTCCTTTACTGCTTTACTGACTCAAAGCTCAAGGATATCTTTTACAAACGGGATCGTTAGTTTACGTTGCGCCACAATGGAAGCACGGTCAAGTTCATCTAACGTCCTGAACAACGTTTGCATTTCCCTATCGAGTCGTTTCAACACAAAACGCCCTACATCTTCCGGCAATTCAAAACCCCGTAATTTGGCTCGTAATTGCAATGCCTGGATTTTCTCATCATCTGACAGAGGTTGTAATTTATAAATTTGCCCCCAATCGAGACGAGATGCCAAATCCGGTAGTGTCAGGTTAATTTGCCGAGGAGGACGATCACCGGTGATCAAAAGACAAGTCCGGCCAATTTCTACAATGCGGTTGTAAAGATTGAAAATCGCCATCTCCCATGCCTGATCACCAGCAATACACTCAATATTATCGATGCACACTAATGATAAATGTTCCATACCATCAAGGACTTCAGGGACAAAATAGGCGCGTTTATCCAATGGTACATACCCTACAGCTTCTCCCTGTTGGGACAATTCTGCACAGGCTGCGTGAAGCAAATGGCTCTTACCCCCGCCATCGCGGGACCAGAAATAGATATAACTACCGTGTGACTGACTAATGGCCAATTTTATTGCAGCTAATAAGGAAGTATTCTCACCTGCAAAGAAACTGGCAAAAGTTTCATCATCGGGCAAATATAATGGTAGTGAAAGCTGCGACGGTGTATTCAGAAGCACCTCAAACAGAATGGATAACGAACAGTGCTAAGTCTACCACAAAAAGTCTCTATAAATGAAACGAATGCTTTGGTGAAAGCAGGAGATTATCATCAAAGCACACGCCTCCATAAAATGAGCAAATTACGACCAGCAATAATCAATATTACCAATCGTAAAAATTAAAAGTAAAAATACGCTGTAATGCCAGAAAATTTAACTTATCCATCCTAAATTAAAGGGAAGTTAGATTTGATTTTAAATGCCCCTGAAAAATTGAAAATTTTGGGGTAATAAAAATGGTCTCTAAGAATATATACCGATCCAATTTCAGGATGTGTGTTATATTCCCCCTTTGGCATTCATGATCTTAGCGTTCTTTTCTTTAATGGCAGGTGAAGCAAATTTTAAGTTTTTTTATAGCGATAATAATTTTAATACCTCTTGCTATATTTATAACTTATTTTAAGTCAGCTTATGAGTCGTTTATATTTATAAAAAAATATAAACGACTCTAATAAATGTTTGCCCCAGATAGAGCATTCAAGACATCACCGTCAGCCCGGTTTTCTACTGGAAATTGCCGCCGATCTTATTGCTTATACATTCCAATCTAAAAAACCTTTCCAATTCCTTTCATTGACGTATTTTATTCTACTACTTCACTCTTCTTATCATTTCTGATTGATTCCACAGAAGAGTTAATATACGGCTCTTCTGGGCAGATAAAGTTGAGCAGTTTAAAAAACAGGCTTAAACCAATCCCCACAACCGTTGCAAGCGCCATACCTTTTAATTCTACCGCACCGATCTGAATTTTCGCTCCGCTGACACCAATAATCAAAATAATGGAAGTCAGGATCAGGTTTTGTGCCTTACTGTAATCCACCTTCGCATCAATCAAAACTCGAATACCTGATGCACCAATGACACCATACAATAACAGGGAAACACCGCCCATTACAGGAACTGGGATCATCTGGATCGCGGCCGACAATTTACCGACACAAGAAAGCAATATTGCCATTATCGCAGCACCACCAATCACCCATGTACTGTACACACGGGTCAGCGCCATAACACCAATATTTTCACCATAAGTCGTGTTAGGTGTTGAACCAAAGAAACCCGAAATTATCGTTGAAAAACCATTGGCAAACATTGAACGATGCAGACCGGGATTTTTAAATAAATCTTTCTGCACAATATTGGCTGTTACCACTAAATGCCCGACGTGCTCAGCAATAACCACCAGCGCCGCAGGTAAAATTGTCATCATGGCAAACCATTCAAAACGCGGCGTATAGAACGTCGGTAATGCAAACCACGGCGCTTCACGGACTGGCGTTAAATCTACAACGCCCATAAAAAATGACAGCGCATACCCGACTAAAACACCCGTCAGAATCGGAATAATCGCCATAAAACCACGGAATATCACCGATCCCAAGATGGTCACCCCCAACGTCACCATAGATATGGTCAGGTTGGTCAGATTCATTTCAGTGCCTGCCGCTGGACGCAATCCCGCCATATCAGCAGCAACACCTGCCAATTCCAGGCCGATCACGGCAACAATCGCTCCCATCGCGGCCGGTGGAAACATTGCATTGATCCATCCCCTTCCTACAACTTTGACAATCAGGGCCACCAGACAAAACAGCAAACCACAGACAATAAATCCCCCCAATGCCAATTCATATCCCAGAGGCAGTAATAACAATACAGGAGAAATAAAAGCAAAACTGGAACCTAGGTAAGCCGGAATTCTTCCTTTACAAATTAACAAATACAGCAATGTTCCAATGCCATTGAATAACAAAATTGTCGCGGGATTTACTTTAAACAAAATGGGAACCAAAACGGTTGCACCAAACATGGCAAACAGATGCTGCAAACTTAAAGGAATAGTCTGTGCCAAAGGCGGTCTTTCTTCTACGCCAATAGTCCGACGGGTCATTATTGATATCCTCTTATATCTTATATCACCTTGCCAGAAACCCAAAAAAGCCGACTTATTAGCCGGCTATCAATGTTATTTGGTGCCAAATATTTTATCCCCCGCATCCCCTAAACCCGGGACGATGTAGCCATCTTCATTGAGATAGTTATCAATTGAAGCGGTATACAGTTCAACATCAGGGTGAGCCTTCTCCAGTGCTGCAATCCCTTCCGGCGCAGCAACCAAAACTAATACCTTAATGGCAGAGCATCCCGCTTTTTTCAACAAATCAATGGTAGCGATCATGGAGCCACCGGTTGCCAACATCGGATCAACCACTAATGCCATGCGTTCATTAATATCGGAGACTAATTTCTGAAAATAAGGCACGGGTTCAAGGGTTTCTTCATCACGATATACACCAACAACACTGATTCGTGCACTAGGGATATTTTCCAGTACACCATCCATCATACCCAAGCCCGCACGCAGGATAGGGACTACCGTAATTTTTTTTCCTTTAATCTGATCTATCTCTACCGGACCACACCATCCGTCAATGGTCACTTTCTCGACTGCCAAATCAGCAGTTGCTTCATATGTCAGAAGACTCCCCACCTCTGAAGCCAATTCACGAAAGCGTTTGGTGCTGATATCATGATCTCGCATCAGGCCAAGTTTATGTTTAACTAGCGGGTGTTTAACCTCAACGATTTTCATGGGTTTCTCCTAATAGCCGGCAGATAAAAAAATCGCGGGATTATAACTCCTTTTCAGTATCAAACCACTACCAATCTATTAATTTTTATCACTAACGCGTTATTTTCTTCGGTCCCAATCTAACAGGAAACCGATATAAAGCTATCGCAAACGTTTGCTTAGGCTGTTAGAATTGTCGCCGTTCTGTTTTATTTATAAAAATGCAATCGCCTGGGAGCTACGCAGTGACCAACAAAACCTCTCTTAGCTATAAAGATGCTGGTGTCGATATTGATGCCGGTAATGTCTTAGTCAATCGTATCAAAGGTGTCGTAAAACAGACCCGTCGCCCCGAAGTGATGGGAGGATTAGGTGGTTTCGGTGCATTATGTGCCCTGCCACAGAAATATCGAGAACCGGTGTTAGTTTCCGGTACAGATGGCGTGGGGACTAAACTGCGTCTGGCCATGGACTTGAAACGCCATGACACAATCGGAATTGATTTGGTCGCTATGTGTGTCAATGATCTGGTTGTACAAGGTGCCGAACCTCTTTTCTTCCTTGATTATTATGCTACCGGCAAACTGAATGTCGATACAGCCGCCAGTGTCATCACGGGCATAGCAGAAGGCTGCAAACAAGCTGGCTGTGCATTGGTCGGTGGTGAAACGGCAGAAATGCCCGGCATGTATCACGGTGAAGATTATGATGTCGCGGGTTTTTGCGTTGGTGTTGTTGAAAAATCGGCAATTATTGACGGCAGTCAGGTTCAAACCGGTGATGCCCTGATTGCACTTGCATCCAGCGGGCCGCACTCCAATGGTTATTCTTTAATCCGTAAAATTCTCGAGGTAAGTCAGGCAGATCCAGAGGCTACCGAACTTGAAGGGAAACCACTCGCCGATCACTTACTTGCCCCAACCCAAATTTACGTCAAATCCATTCTGGCGCTGATTGAAAAAGTGGATGTTCATGCGATTGCACATCTGACCGGCGGCGGCTTCTGGGAAAATATTCCACGTGTTCTGCCAGAAAATAGGCAGGCCAGAATTAAAGCTGACAGTTGGCAATGGCCGGCGATTTTTACCTGGTTACAGCAAGCCGGTAATGTCAGCGAGCATGAAATGTACCGCACATTTAACTGCGGAGTCGGTATGATAATCGCACTTCCTCAGTCTCAGGCAGAACAAGCGATTTCGTATCTGACTGCGTCAGGCGAAAATGCATGGCAAATTGGAACAATTGCTGAAATTAATGCCGGTGAGCAACCTGTCGTTATTACAAAATAAGCTATTACAAAATAAATAGCTTGTCTGATTGATTTCAAGTTACAGCCAATAAAGCTGTAGCTTGAAAAAATGAAGCGCATATTAATCAATGAATTTCTTCAGTGAAAACCCGTTATGAAAAAAATTGTCGTTTTAGTCTCCGGCAATGGCAGCAATCTTCAATCCATCATTGACGCCTGCCGGCAAAACCGAATTAATGGATATATTGCTGCGGTTTTCAGTAATAATGCTGATGCCTATGGCCTGCAACGTGCTGAACAAGCAGATATCCCTGCCCACTTTATCAACCCGAAAACTTATGCGGATCGTACAAGTTATGATATCGCCCTACTCAGCGCTATTGATCAATACGCTCCCGATTTAGTGGTCTTAGCCGGTTATATGAAAATCTTATCGCCCGAATTTGTCCAGCACTACTATGGGCGTCTGCTCAATATTCATCCTTCCCTCTTGCCTAAATATCCCGGCCTGCATACCCATCGGAAGGCCATTGAAAATGGGGATAAAGAACATGGTACGTCCGTCCATTTTGTTACTGAAAAATTGGATGGTGGCCCTATTATTTTACAAGCTAAAGTACCGATTTTTGCGGGAGATAAAGAAGCCGAAATCATCGGCCGTGTACAAACTCAGGAACACCATATTTATCCTTTGGTCATCGGCTGGTTTTTAGAGCAACGTTTGGTTATGGAAGGCAATAACGCCATTATGGATGGCAAGATCCTGCCTCCACAGGGTTACGCATCAGAATAATTAACCTGCTGACTTCAACTTACGGCTCTGTGTTAGCGGATTTTGTTATAATATTTTTTAAGTGCTATATTCCAGTAAGACTTTGCTGTAAGTTGCTATTTTGGATTGATTTATCTGGCAATAATTATTTATTCAATATCAAATATATTTATACCCTATCGATTTCACTACAAAACACTGAGGTATCCAATGTCCAGTGGTTCGGAAAATCCATCGGTAAATTTACGTCCTCTTGAACGAGAAGATCTTCCTTTTGTTCATCAACTCGATAATAACGCCAGTATTATGCGCTACTGGTTTGAAGAGCCTTATGAAGCCTTTGTTGAATTATGCGACCTCTATGACAAGCATATACATGACCAACGTGAGCGCCGTTTTATTATCGAAAGCCTGAATTCCAAAGTCGGTTTGGTGGAGCTGGTCGAGATTGATTATGTCCACCGTCGTGCGGAATTTCAGATTATCATCGCTCCGGCTTATCAAGGACAAGGTTACGCCGCGGTAGCCGTCAAACTTGCGATGGAATACGCTTTTGCTGTCTTAAATCTTTACAAACTGTATCTGGTTGTTGATAAAGAGAATACGAAAGCAATTCATATCTACAATAAATTGGGATTCCATACTGAAGGTGAATTAATCGATGAGTTTTTTGTAAACGGCTCTTATCATACCGCTATCAGGATGTGTACTTTCCAGCACCACTATTTCGCCAGGAAAACCCGTGAAACCCAAATCAGCAACATCGACTCATTAAACGCCAACCATTAAACTAAGTGGAAAACCCCATGGAGTTGAAAGGAGTAGTAATGTCCCACGATCGTCTTTATAACGAGAAAGAACTCAGTTGGCTCTCTTTCAACGAACGTGTACTTCAGGAAGCGGCTGACAAAAGTAACCCGCTGATTGAAAGAATGAGGTTTTTAGGGATCTACTCCAACAACTTAGATGAGTTTTATAAAGTACGCTTTGCTGATGTAAAGCGGCGTATTCTTATCAGTGAAGAGCGGGGTTCAGCCACCGCTGCCCGCCAATTGTTGAAAAAGATTCAGACTAAAGTTGCCAAAATCGATCAAGAGTTCGATGCTCTCTATAACGATTTACTGCTGGAAATGGCACGTAACCAGATTTTCTTGATCAATGAACGGCAGATATCCCCGAATCAACAGATCTGGATGCGGCAATATTTTCGCCAGCATTTGCGGCCACATATCACGCCAATCGTCATCAACCCAGAAACTAATTTGGTTGAATTTCTCAAGGATGATTACACCTATTTGGCGGTTGAAATTATCCAAGGACAAGAAACGCAATATGCTTTGCTGGAAATTCCATCGGATAAAGTCCCGCGTTTCGTCAACTTGCCTCCAGAGATGCCAAAAAAACGCAAGTCAATGATATTACTTGATAATATCCTGCGTTACACACTGGATGAAATTTTCAAAGGATTTTTCGATTACGATACCTTAAACGTCTATTCGATGAAAATGACCCGTGATTCCGAATATGATCTGGCAACAGAGATGGAATCCAGCCTGCTGGAACTGATGTCTTCTACACTGAAACAGAGACTGACGGCGGAGCCTGTACGGTTTGTTTATCAGCGTGATATGCCTGATGAAATGGTGGAACTACTGCGGAGCAAGCTGGGATTATCCAATGATGACTCGGTGATTGCAGGTGGCCGTTATCATAACTTTAAAGATTTCATCAAATTTCCCAATGAAGGCAACCGGAATCTCCAGAATAAACCCACGCCACGACTGCGCCATACCTGGTTCGACCATTTCCGCAACGGATTCGACGCTATCCGTGAAAGAGATGTTCTGCTTTATTATCCTTATCACACATTCGAACATGTGTTGGAATTGCTACGTCAGGCTTCTTTCGATCCCAGTGTGCTCTCGATTAAGATTAATATCTACCGCGTCGCAAAAGACTCTCGCATTATTGACTCCATGATCCACGCCGCATACAACGGCAAGAAAGTGACTGTCGTGGTAGAGTTACAGGCACGTTTTGACGAAGAAGCCAATATTCATTGGGCAAAACGCCTCACTGAAGCAGGTGTACATGTTATCTTCTCCGCCCTTGGCCTGAAAATTCACGCAAAACTCTTCATCATTTCGCGTCTGGAAGGGGAAGAAATTATCCGTTATGCCCATATTGGTACAGGAAATTTCAACGAAAAAACAGCGCGGCTCTATACCGATTATTCTCTGCTGACCGCCAACCCTGAAGTTACCAATGAAGTTCGCCGAGTATTTAACTTTATTGAAAACCCTTATCGGCCCGTCACATTTGATAATTTAATGGTATCGCCGCAAAATTCGCGGGCTATGCTCAATCAACTGATTACCCAGGAAATCGAAAATGCACGAGCCGGTGAATTGGCTGGCATCACGCTGAAAATTAATAATCTGGTAGATAAGGAATTGGTGGATCGCCTGTATGATGCCTCGGAAGCGGGCGTCAAGATCCGCATTCTGGTGCGAGGAATGTGCTCTTTGGTTCCCAATCAACCTGGCTTTAGTGAAAACATTCAAGTCACCAGTATTGTGGATCGTTTTCTGGAACATGATCGCGTTTATGTTTTCATCAACAAAGGCAATGAAAAAGTTTTCCTTTCTTCGGCTGATTGGATGACCCGTAACATTGACTATCGCATTGAAGTGGCCGTTTGTCTGCTCGACCCCAGGCTAAAACAACAAGTTATGGATATTCTTGAACTACAATTCAGTGATACCGTCAAGGCACGATATATTGATAAGGAATTGAGCAATCGCTATGTTCCGCGGGGAAATAAGCGTAAAATCCGTGCGCAGCTTGCTGTTTATGATTATTTGAAAAACCTTGAACAACCGGAATCAAGAGCCTGATCTATGCCGTTGAAACACGACACCCCAATGCCCAAACCGCAAGAAATTGCCACTATTGATTTGGGCTCCAATAGCTTTCACATGGTCATCGCCCGTATCGTCAACGGTGCATTACAGGTTATCGGGCGTTTAAAGAAACGGGTTTATCTTGCCGATGGGCTAAACAGTAAAAATGAGTTAAGCGCAGATGCCATAAACCGTGGCCTGAAATGCCTCGCCCTGTTTGCTGAACGGTTGCAGGGTTTTCCCGCAAGTAATGTCTGTTTGGTGGGAACGCATAGTTTACGTGAAGCGACCAACGTACAAGAATTTCTGCAACAGGCAAAAGAAGTCATCCCCTATTCCATTGAAATTATCTCTGGTCATGAAGAAGCTCGCCTGATTTTCATGGGCGTTGAGCATACACAACCGGAAAAAGGCCGGAAATTGGTGATTGATATTGGCGGTGGCTCAACGGAATTGGTCATTGGTGAAGACTTTGAACCACTGTTGATTGAAAGCCGCCGTATGGGTTGCGTCAGTTTTTCTCGCCAGTTCTTTCCGGACGGTATCATTAATGAGCATAATTTTCGCAAGGCACGACTCCAGGCGGCACAAAAATTGGAAAATCTCGTCTGGCAATTTCGGACAAAAGGCTGGGATTTTGCTTTAGGTGCATCGGGAACGATCAAGGCAATACACGAACTGTTGGTCGAGCTGGGTGAAAAAGATGGACTGATTACCCCAGAGCGCCTAAACATGCTGGTGAAACGTGTCCTGAAATACAAAAATTTCAATACGCTGGAATTGCCGGGATTATCTAATGACCGTAAACAAACGTTTGTTCCCGGGTTATCAATCTTGTGCGGTATTTTTGATGCTTTGCATATTCAAGAATTACGTTTGTCTCATGGTGCATTGCGGGAAGGTGTGCTGTATGAAATGGAAGATCGTTTCCGCCATCAGGATATTCGTCAACGAACGGCCAAGAGTCTTGCCGAGCACTATAATATCGATCGAGAACAAGCAGCACGCGTTTGGAATACCGCCAAAAATCTTTATGACCAATGGTCAGAACAACATCCCAAACGCGTACATCCACAACTGGAATCTATTCTGCTGTGGGCAGCCATGCTGCATGAAGTCGGTTTAAGCATCAATCTGAGTGGTCTGCAACGGCATTCAGCTTACATCCTGCAAAATACCGATCTACCGGGGTTTACCCAAGAGCAGCAATCGTTGCTGGCAACACTGGTCCGTTATCATCGCAAAGCGGTTAAAGTCCATGAACATCCCCGCTTCTATCTGTTTAAGAAAAAACAGTATCTTCCCATGCTTAAGATATTGCGATTGGCAACCTTGTTGAATAACCAACGCCAGGCGACTACAACACCGGATACACTAAGGCTAAAAACTGATCATCATCATTGGACGCTCTACTTACCTAAAAACTATCTAAAACAAAATGCGCTTGTGTTGCTCGATTTGGAGCAAGAGCAAAGCTACTGGGATGATGTGGCTGGCTGGCACTTACACATTGCAGAGGAATCAACTTAACGATATTGCGTTATGAAAAAGAAAACTGTTCAAATTATAAAATTGGTTCTGTTTATCAGCTTCTTTATTTTCTTTGGACGCTTTATCTATTCATTTATGGCAGCATTAGAGCATCATCAGCAAACTCAGCAGCAATTGGTGACGCCCTTACGTGGTTCAACAACAGAATATCATACCCAATAGCTGTTAAATTTATGGCGATATTATTGCAATCGCCGGTTGTTAGCCCTATTTTCTGCCTTAAAGGTTTACTATGTCACAACCAACCTTTACACCTGATAACTCAACTGTTGCCAGCCAGCACTCCCAAAAACTGGCACATATTCGTCAGCGGCTGCTTTCTCTATTCAACCACGATAAGCTCTTTGTCGATACATTATTAGGACAGGCTGATGAACATTCAGCAATCAGTGACAAAAAGTTATTGGAAAAAATAGAGGAAGTCAGTGCACTGCTAACCAGCCTGCATACCGCCGATATTGCCGATATTTTGGAAGCCTTACCTTATGATGAACGTCTCGCTTTATGGCGCTTGATCGACAATAACCAGCGCGGTGAAGTTCTGGTAGAAGCCTCCATTCCCGTTTGGGATAACCTAATCAAGGATATGACTGACGTTGAGCTGTTACGTGCCATCGGTAAACTGCACGTCGATGAACAAGCCTATATTGCAGAACATCTTCCCCGTGATACCACCCGACGCTTGCTGACTTATTTAGAACCGGGCCAACGCAATCGTATCCGAGAAGTCTTGCAGTACCACAAAGACAGTATCGGCCAAATGATGGATTTCGAGTTCGTGACAGTACGAAGCAATGTTACACTCGGCACCGTGCAGCGCTTTTTACGTTCCCGAGACGCCATTCCTGAAACAACAGATAAGATCTTTGTTATTGACCGCAAAAATCGTCTACAGGGAGAGCTGCCACTCACAACTTTGCTGACCAACGTACCGGATAAATTAGTTTCCGAAGTCATGAATACGGATACCGTTACTTTCTTACCGGAGCAAAAAGGTGAAGATGCCGCCAGTGCATTTGAACGTTATGATCTGATTTCTGCCGCCGTGGTAGACAACAACGGGCGTCTGATGGGACGCCTGACTGTTGAAGATATTGTTGATACCTTGAGTGAAGAAACTGATACCAATATTCGCCGCATGGGAGGCTTAAGCCGCGAAGAAGATGTTTTTGCGCCGGTTGGTCAGGCTGTCAAAACCCGCTGGACATGGCTTGCCATCAATTTGTGTACCGCTTTTGTGGCATCAAGGGTTATCGGGCTTTTTGAGCATACCATTTCCCAGCTCGTTGCACTTGCGACCTTAATGCCCATCGTGGCAGGTATCGGCGGCAATACCGGTAACCAAACTATCACCATGATCGTCCGTGCACTTGCGCTCCATCAAATCCAGACAGGGGGGTTTTCTTACCTGCTATTAAGGGAATTTGGCGTTGCCTTTATCAACGGCATCATCTGGGGTGGGCTGATGGGCGTGATTACTTATCTGCTCTATGGTGATCTTGCTATGGGAGGCGTCATGACAATGGCCATGATATTAAACCTGCTGATGGCCGCGCTGATGGGAGTTTTGATCCCATTTATTATGATGAAACTGGGAAGAGATCCCGCCATCGGCTCCAGTGTCATGATTACTGCCATTACCGATACAGGCGGTTTCTTTATTTTTTTAGGATTAGCAACATTATTTTTGGTTTAATTAAGTTTGCATAAACGCCGATAATTGCATCGGCGTTTTTTAATTATTAATACACTCTGTCGTCCCAAACACTGTATACCAATCCAACTTCAAGATGCGTGTTATATTTCCCTGCGCAGCGGGGAAATATAAGGCCTCGCCCGCGCCCTATTTGGATACCCCATCACAAATACCATGAAAAATCACTACCAGAAACATTATCTTTTTGACACAACCTCCACATTTTCTTCATTATTGACGAATTCCTGTTGGTTACACTAATAATATATTCTTGCATCTGATTTAGCATAAGATGCCGCATGATTGGTTACCGCCATAACACTAAGAGAATGTCGAGCAAATGAATAATAAAAGCCGTTCCTATTTTTTCCAACTCACTGCAGTGCTAGCCGTGATCGTCGGGGCTGTTTTCTTTGCGTGGAAATACTTCAACGTACCTTCATCAGCAGGTGACTCTCAGAATGCAGAATCAAAACCTAACCCCGCTCAACCACCAGTGCAAGTAGCGACGGCTGAAATCAAATCGATACCCCATTACTTAGGAGGATTAGGAACGGTTCTGGCGGCCAATACCGTCACTGTCACCAGCCAGGCGGAAGGTCAGTTAATCGCCCTGCATTTTAATGAGGGTCAATACGTCAAAAAAGGGGATTTGCTGGCAGAAATCGATCCCCGTTCTTTTCAAGTCAAACTTGCAAGAGCACAGGGACAATATGCCAAAGATCAAGCAACACTCGCTAACACTAAACAGGATTTGCTCCGTTTTCAGCAATTAGCGAAAAATAAACTTATCTCTCAGCAAGATCTGGATAAACAAATTTCTTTGGTTCGCCAGAACGAAGCCAGCTTACAGGCCGACCAGGCAGATATTGACGAAGCCAAACTGCAATTGACATATAGCCGTATTACAGCCCCGATTTCCGGTCGCGTCGGATTAAAACGCATTGATACCGGCAACTACGTATCCGGTGGCGGAGCAACGCCAATCGTCGTTATTACGCAAGTCGATCCTATTGATATCGTGTTCTCCCTGCCTGAAAACGATATTGATGCGGTGTTAAAGGCGCAAAAAAATCACAAAAATGTGGCTGTCATTGCGTGGGATCGCAATAATCAGCAGCCGTTGGCACAAGGAAAACTCATCAGTATCGATAATCAGATTGATGTTACTACTGGCACGATCAAGATGAAGGCTCAATTCAATAATCAAGATAATGTGTTGTTTCCTAATCAATTCGTCAATATTCAGATGAAAGTCAATACGTTGAATGATGTCGTCGTGATCCCTACGGCTGGATTACAAATGGGAAATAGCGGTCATTTCGTCTGGAAAGTGGATAAAGAGAACAAGGTTAGTAAACATAAGGTCGTTGCAGGTCTGCAAGATAGTCAATTAGCGGTCATCAATAGCGGGCTGTCAGCAGGTGAGCATGTCGTCACGGATGGCATTGACAACCTGACCGAAGGTGCCAGGGTTGAGATTGTCAACCCTTTGACAATCGAAGCACTTGATGCAGATAAAAATAAGAAAAATCCAGAGCAATCAAACGGTAAGACGGGGAACTCCTGATGCAATCTGATTCTCCAATGACCGGCGGAGGGCCATCCCGCCTGTTTATCCTGCGCCCTGTTGCCACGACACTGTTTATGATTGCGATCTTGCTGGCCGGGCTAATGGGTTACCGGATGCTGCCAGTTTCTGCATTGCCGCAAGTGGATTATCCAACTATTCAGGTGGTGACACTGTATCCTGGTGCCAATCCAGATGTGATGACATCCGCTGTCACTGCACCGCTGGAACGCCAATTTGGTCAGATGTCCGGCTTAAAACAAATGTCATCCAGAAGTTCCGGTGGAGCGTCTGTTATCACGTTGGTATTCCAGCTCTCACTGCCCTTGGATGTGGCAGAACAAGACGTACAGGCGGCGATCAATTCAGCCAGTAATCTGTTGCCCGATGATCTGCCGTATCCCCCCATTTACAGCAAAGTTAATCCGGCTGATCCGCCTATATTGACGCTGGCCGTAACCTCTGATGCCCTGCCGATGAGTCAGGTACAAGATATGGTAGAAACGCGCATATCCCAGCGTATTTCCCAAGTCAGTGGTGTCGGTTTGGTGACCTTAGCGGGCGGGCAACGTCCCGCTGTGCGCGTGAAATTGAACGCGCAGGCTTTGGCTGTCCAAGGATTAGACAGCGACGTTATCCGTTCTGCCATCATGAAAGCCAATGTGAATTCGGCAAAAGGCAGTTTTGACGGACCCACTCGCTCCATCACCATATCCTCCAACGATCAAATGAAATCTATCGATGATTACCGCAATTTAATCGTGGCTTATAAAAATAATGCGCCGATTCGCTTGCGTGATGTCGCCACCATTGAACAGGGGGTGGAGAATAACAAATTGGGCGCCTGGGCAAATGAAAAACCTGCCATCGTTATCAATGTTCAGCGCCAGCCTGGAGCCAATGTTATTGAGACTACGGATAATATCCGCGTCATGTTGCCGGAATTGATCAACAGCCTGCCCAAATCAGTCAATGTGGAAATGCTGACAGATCGTACCGTCTCAATCCGTCATTCAGTCAACGATGTTCAATTTGAACTGTTGCTGGCGATAGCGCTGGTCGTCATGGTGATCTATCTGTTTTTGCGCAATGTCACCGCAACCTTGATCCCCAGTATTGCCGTACCGCTTTCACTGGTAGGGACATTTGCCGTAATGTATTTTTGCGGCTTCTCTGTCAATAACCTCACTTTAATGGCATTAACCATCGCAACCGGCTTTGTGGTGGACGATGCTATTGTGGTAATAGAAAATATTTCCCGTTACATTGAACAGGGAGAAAAACCGCTGGCGGCCGCCCTAAAAGGGGCGGGAGAAATCGGCTTTACGATTATCTCCCTGACTTTCTCATTAATCGCCGTTTTGATCCCCTTGCTGTTTATGGGGGATATCGTCGGTCGGCTATTCAGGGAATTCGCCATCACCCTTGCTGTCGCTATTTTAATTTCTGCCGTTGTCTCATTGACGCTAACGCCGATGATGTGTGCAAGGATGCTGAAACCCGAAGCTAATATTAAACACAATCGCTTCGAACAGGCGTGCGAACGCTTCTTTGAACTCATGATTGCGGTATATGCAGTCTTCCTGAAACGGGTGTTGAATCATCCCTGGATTACACTGGGTGTTGCATTCGGTACGTTGGCTCTGACCGCCCTGCTCTATATCATGATCCCCAAAGGATTCTTTCCCTTGCAAGATAACGGACTGATTCAGGGCACACTGGAAGCACCACAATCTATTTCATTCAATGCAATGGCAGATAAGCAACGACACGTTACGGCTCTGTTATTAAAAGATCCGGCTGTGGACAATGTCACCACCTTTATTGGTGTCGATGGTAGCAATCCAACATTGAATAATGCCCGTCTTCAAATCACGTTGAAACCACTCAGAGAGCGTGACGATAGGATTGACGAGGTGATCCCACGCCTGCAAGCGCGAATTGCTAAAGTCCCCGACGTCAAGTTATACCTGCAACCAACCCAGGATTTGACCATTGATACTCAGATCTCGCGCACGCAATACCAATTTACGTTGCAAGCTGCTTCGCTTGATGAACTCGCTGTCTGGGTGCCCAAATTGCAACATGCCCTGAAACAACGGCCAGAATTGATAGATACCGGTAACAATTGGCAGAATCAGGGGCTAGTGGCTTACCTTGATGTGAATAGGGATATGGCCAGTCGCTTTGGGATCTCTATGGCCGCCGTAGATAATGCGTTGTATAACGCTTTCGGCCAACGCTTGATTTCGACTATTTACACGCAATCAAATCAATATCGCGTTATCCTTGAGCAAGATACGAAGAATTCATCGGGGCTGGAAGCGATAAACAATCTTTATCTGACCGGTACTGATGGAAAAATGGTCCCTCTTAAAACTATTGCCACTGTCGAACAGCGGCTGGGGAACTTGTCTATCGACCATCTGCAACAATTTCCCGCTGTCATTTTTTCATTCAACGTAGCGAAAGATTCGTCCCTTGAACAAGCTGTTAATGCCGTCAAAGAGGCAGAACAAGCGATCCAAATGCCAAAAGACATCATTACCCAATTTCAGGGAGCAACGTTGGCGTTCCAGGACGCGCTCAGTAATACCCTCTGGCTGATTTTGGCTGCTGTCGTCGCCATGTATATTGTGCTCGGTATCTTGTACGAAAGCTTTATTCACCCTGTCACAATCTTATCAACCTTGCCTACCGCCGGGGTGGGTGCATTGTTGGCTCTGATGGCTGGCGGGTATGAGCTAGATATTATCGCCATCATTGGGATCATTCTCTTAATTGGTATTGTCAAGAAAAATGCCATCATGATGATCGATTTTGCCCTGGCCGCAGAGCGGGAAAAAGGAATGACGCCTTATGAAGCCATTTACCAAGCCTGCCTGTTACGTTTCAGGCCGATATTGATGACGACAATGGCAGCACTGCTGGGCGCATTGCCCCTGATGTTGAGCACCGGTATTGGTGCAGAGCTGCGCCGGCCGCTAGGGGTCAGTATGGTGGGAGGTCTGATTATGAGCCAAATCCTAACTTTGTTCACAACTCCCGTGATTTATCTGCTGTTTGATCAATTAGCACACTACCGTCGAAATAAAAACAATAAGAAAGATAAACAAATCAGGCCAGATAAATCCTCAGTTAATCATCAGGAGCCGCTGTGAAATTCTTCGCCCTATTCACCCAGCGGCCAGTTGCCACAACATTACTGAGTTTAGCCATTACCCTGTGTGGTGCGCTCAGTTTTGTCCTGCTGCCTGTATCGCCGCTGCCACAGGTTGATTTTCCCGTGATAACTGTTCAGGCTTCCATGCCCGGTGCGTCACCAGAAACGATGGCCTCTTCCGTAACGACGCCTCTGGAACGCGCATTAGGCAGGATCGCGGGGGTAAAAGAGATGTCTTCTGCCAGCTCATTGGGAACGTCTTATATTTACCTGGAATTTGATCTCAGTCGGGATATCAATGGTGCAGCACGGGATGTTCAGGCTGCCATCAATGCCGCCCAAAGCTTGTTACCTTCCGGTATGCCAAGAAAACCAAGCTATCATAAAGCGAATCTGTCCAGCGCTCCAATCATGATTTTAACCCTCACTTCAGACAATTATAGTGAGGGGCAATTGTATGATCTTGCTTCCACCCGATTGGCCCAGAAAATTTCTCAGATAGAAGGCGTCAGCAAAGTCAGCGTTGGCGGTAGTTCATTACCGGCTATACGGGTTGAACTCAACCCAAATGCCCTCTTCAATCAAGGTGTTTCTCTTAACGATGTCAGTAATGCCATCAATAATGCTAATGTCCGATTGCCGACAGGTCATGTTGATTCCGATAACCAAATTTGGCAGCTACGCACCAATGATGAATTGAAAACACCTGACAGTTACCGTTCACTTATCGTTCATTATCATGATGGGGCACCTGTCAGGTTGCAGGACGTTGCCAGTGTGAAGAATTCGGTCGAGGATACCCGCGCCGCCGGCATGTCTGGAAATAAGTCGGCCATTGTTCTTATTATCCGCCGTGAAGCCAGTGCAAATATTATCTCAACCGTGCAGCGTATTCGTGCTCAACTCCCTGCCCTGCAAGCCTCCTTGCCTGCCAATATTCAGTTAAACGTTGCCCAGGATCGTTCTCCGACCATCCATGCTTCTCTGCAAGAAGTAGAACGTGCATTAGCCATTGCCGTCGCCCTGGTGATCCTGGTCGTGTTCCTGTTTTTACGTTCTGGTCGGGCTACGCTGATTCCGGCAATTGCCGTTCCGGTATCGCTGATTGGTACTTTTACGGCCATGTATTTATGTGGTTTCAGCTTAAACAATCTTTCGTTGATGGCATTAACCATTGCCACCGGATTTGTGGTTGATGATGCCATTGTGGTACTGGAGAATATTTCCCGCCATTTGAATGCGGGTTTAACGCCCATGCAGGCAGCCCTTAAGGGAACCAGAGAAGTCGGGTTCACTGTGCTGGCTATGAGCTTGTCACTTATTGCGGTATTTATTCCCCTTATCTTGATCGATGAATTACTCGGCAGATTGTTCCGGGATTTTGCTGTCACACTGGCAACCGCCATCGGGATTTCGCTGTTAATTTCACTGACCTTAACCCCGATGATGTGTGCACATCTGCTCAAATCCACCCCTGAAAATGCCCAGAAGCAGGCACGGGGATTCGGTAAGGTATTGTTGAGAATTCAGCAGGGCTATGCCCATTCACTGAAATGGATACTCAATCATACTCGTTGGGTATTGTTGGCATTGGTCGGCATTATTGGCCTGAATATCTGGCTCTATATCAGCATTCCGAAAACGTTTTTCCCGCAACAAGATACGGGGAAAATGTTAGGGTTTGTGGTCGCTGATCAAAATATTTCATTTCAGGCTATGCGAAAAAAAGTGGAACGCTTTATGCAAGTCGTCAATGATGATCCAACTGTGGATAATGTCGTGGGTTTCACCGGTGGTGACAGCATCAATACGGGCTTTATGTTTGTTTCGCTAAAGCCATTAAAAGAGCGTAGCGAAAGTATCCAACATGTTATCACCCGCTTAAGAAGTAAACTGACCAATGAAGCGGGAGCACGTCTATATCTGGTTCCTGTTCAGGATCTGAGCAGTGGAGGACGAGGCGGTAAATCGACTTATCAGTTTAATTTGCTGTCGGATGATTTTGACGAACTGCGTAAATGGAGTCCTGTCATCAAGAAAGCATTGGAAAAATTGCCTCAATTGGTGGATGTAAACGCCGATGAAGACGAAGAGGCAAAAGGGGCTGAAATAGCGATTACCTATGATCGTGATGTGATGGCCCGTTTAGGCATCAATGTTGCTGAGGCAAATAATTTACTCAACAACGCTTTTGGGCAAAGACAGGTTTCCACGATTTATGCCCCTTTGAATCAATATAAAGTGGTCATGGAAGTTGCACCGCAATATAACCAAGATCCCAGTGCATTGGAGAAAATGTTTGTCATTAATAGCAAAGGAGAACGCATTCCCCTCTCCTACTTTGCCCAATGGCGTCCTGCCAATGCACCATTGGATGTTTATCACCAGGAACTTTCCGCTTCTTCTACCATTGCCTTTGATGTGGCACCCGGCTATACGCTATCTGATGCAATCAGTGCAATAGAAAGAACCATAACAGAACTGGGCGTTCCTTCAGCAGTACGTAGCTCTTTTGCAGGCACCGCACAGGATTTTCAAGAGAGTGAACGTTCCCAGTTATTAGTGATTCTGGCCGCCATCGTCACTGTTTATCTGGTACTTGGTGTACTCTATGAGAGTTATATTCATCCTCTGACCATCCTTTCTACCCTGCCTTCTGCGGGTGTAGGGGCTTTACTGGCTTTGGAACTGTTCAATACGCCCTTTAGCCTAATCGCCATGATTGGCATTATGCTGTTGGTTGGTATTGTCAAGAAAAATGCCATTATCATGGTGGATTTTGCCCTTGAAGCTCAACGAAACGACAAACTCAGTGCCCGGGAAGCGATTTTTCAAGCTAGTTTATTGCGATTCCGTCCGATCATGATGACGACGCTTTCGGCCTTGTTTGGCGCTTTACCTTTAGTACTGAGCAATGGGGATGGTGCAGAATTACGTTTCCCACTGGGGATCACGATTGTTGGTGGCCTGATGGTGAGCCAGCTTCTCACTTTGTATACCACTCCGGTTGTATATCTGTTTTTTGACCGATTGCGTGAAAAATGGCGCCTTCGCAAAGCCATATCATCTCAGATAGTTGACTCAAGTCGTTGAACCAGAATGAAACTCAGGATGAAAATGGGTATCAGCAGTAAATTGTTTCTGGCAATTTTTGCCACTTGTATGCTGGTATTGATCACAATGCACTGGGGCATTTACCTCAGCTTTCAGCACGGTTTTATGGGCTATATTAAACAAAATAGCCAAAATCGGACGAATATGCTGGCACAAGCATTGACAGAACAATACCAGCAATATGGTAACTGGCATTTTCTGACCCAGAATGATCGCGCGATATTCCAGATTATCCGTACGATTGAACAGAGTGACAATCCCTATCAAAAAACCAAACATCATGGTTGGCGTCCCCAATTTTGGGTTGTGGATACTCACATGAATCGTTTGGTTGGGCATTCTAATGACATTCCAGCGGAAAGTTATCGTGAGCCAGTTACCTATAAAAATAATATTGTTGGTTGGGTAATTGTCAGTGCATCAGACAAAATTACCCGTCAGGCTGATATTAGCTTTGCCCACCAGCAACAATTCACCAGTTGGACTATTGTCGGTTTTTCTACTTTATTGGCATTAATCGCCACTTTTCTTCTCTCACGTGGCCTGTTAAGACCGGTTAAGCGGCTAGTGGAAGGTACACATAAACTCGCGGCAGGCGATTTCAGTATTCGTGTCGTTCCATCCAGTAAAGATGAAATCGGTAAATTGGCAATGGATTTTAACCAACTTGCCAGCACGCTGGAAAAAAATGAACAGATGCGCCGTGATTATATGGCCGATATCTCCCATGAACTGCGCACTCCACTTTCTGTTTTGCGTGGTGAACTGGAAGCCTTACAAGATGGTTTACGGAAACCCACACAGGAAACACTCCATTCCTTGCTCGCGGAAGTGACTACCTTAACAAAACTGGTAGACGATCTGCATTTATTATCCCTTTCTGATCGTGGTTCGCTAGCTTATAAAAAAGAGTCTGTTAATGTCAGTGAATTACTGCAAATCTCCGTAGCGAATTATCATGGCCGTTTTGCGGATAAGCAAATCATGTTGGTATTGAATTTAAAAGACAACATAACACTGCTTGCTGATCCAAATCGGCTAACACAGTTATTTAATAATTTGCTGGAAAACAGCCTGCGTTACACCAATGAGCATGGAAAGGTAATTATTTGTGGATATTCAAATCAGCAAAAATGGATATTGGATATGCAGGACAGTGCGCCTGGATTGACGGCGGAACAATGCCAGCAGGTTTTTGAACGTTTTTATCGTTGCGAATCCTCCCGTAACCGCGCAAGCGGAGGTTCAGGGCTTGGGCTGGCGATTTGCTATAATATTGTTGAAGCCCATGATGGAATAATTCGCGTGGAAAGCTCACCTTTAGGCGGTATTAAAATTCACGTAGAATTACCGTTGATGAAATCGTCTGAACTTGAAACACAATGAGTACTACACATCTTACACAATATACTGTTCTCATCGTTGAAGATGAACCAAAGTTAGGGCAACTGCTGGTTGATTACCTACAATCCGCAGATTACCACACCCAATGGCTCAAACGTGGTGATGAAGTTATCGCTCATGTGCAAAAATTCCATCCCCATATTATCTTGCTTGATCTTATGTTGCCTGGTCTTGATGGATTGTCGGTCTGTCGGGAACTGCGTAAATTTTCAGATATTCCGATTGTCATGATGACGGCAAAAACGGAAGAAATTGACCGACTGCTCGGCTTAGAAATCGGGGCTGACGATTATATCTGTAAACCTTATAGCCCGCGGGAATTGGTAGCCAGAGTAAAGACAATCTTACGCCGTTGTTACCGTCCGAAAGAGATCATCAGTGAGCAAGGTGCGCTGGCCATTGATGAAAAACACTTTCAGGCACGTTATTTTGAACAGGTGCTTGAATTAACGCCGGTTGAATTCCGTCTGCTCAAAATTATGTCCAGCCAGCCAGGGCGGGTTTTTTCCCGTGATCAGCTATTAAATAACCTTTATAACGATCATCGCATTGTCAATGACCGTACTATTGATAGCCACATTAAAAACTTGCGCCGGAAACTGGAGCAACTGGATGGGGATAAATCTTTTATCCGCTCCATTTATGGATTAGGTTATCGTTGGGAAGCTGAAATCTGTCGTTTGATGTGAAGCACAGTAACCGGCATTAACCATACCAGTTACTGCTGCAACGCTCATTAGCTGCTTATGATTGCCTTTTTTCAACATTCAGCGTTCTTTTACGATCAAGCAAACCTGAAATGATAGCTAATAACAATGCCATTAAAGCTAATAACCCCCCGGCCAGATTAAGGGAGGTATAGCCATAATGAGATGCGATAATTACACCACCCAACCATGCCCCAACTGCATTACCCAAATTAAAGAATCCAATATTAACAGAGGAAACAAGATTAGGTGCGCCAGCCTCCTGAGCTTTATCCATCACCAGACGCTGGATTGGCGATACGGTGGCAAAGCCCGATGCTGCCATTAAAAACAGGCTCAAACAAGCAATGAACGGGTTGTCACCATAAAGCCAGAAAATAAATAAAATTAAGGACTGTAATCCTAGTGTCCAATACAGCAATGGCATCATCGCCTTATCTGCAAGTTTTCCACCCACAATATTGCCAAAGAAAAAACCTAACCCCAACACCAGCAAGATCCCTGTTATTGCGCTTTCAGAGAGTCCTGCAACATGGGTCATCAATGGCGCGATATAAGTCACTGTCGTAAAAAAGGCGGCAGGGCCTAAGACGGTGATCCCCATAGCCAAAAGAACATGGATATTGGTGAATGCCTGCAATTCTTTTTTAATACTGGCAGGCGCTTTTTGATCGAATTTAGGTAAAAACTTTAAAATCCCAGCTAATGCGATAATGCCAATAATCGTAATTATTGCAAAAGTAACGCGCCAGGAAATCGCTTTTCCTATCCATGTTCCAAACGGTATTCCAACCAAATTAGCCAGTGTCATTCCACTAAACATAAAGGCGATCGCAGTGGTTTTTTTATTGTCTGGCACTAATTCAGCAGCAATAATCGCACCAATTCCCATAAAAGCGCCGTGGGTTAAGGAAGCCACAATCCGGCCAATAATTGCCAGATAAAATGTCGGGGAAAAGGTGGTCAGTGCATTTCCGATAATAAATAATATCATTAACATGGAAAGCATCTTTTTCCTTTCTATACCTCCCCCCAATATGATTAGAACAGGCGCGCCAACAAATACACCAAGCGCATAACTGGTTACCATATACCCCGCAGTTGGTATTGAAATACTAAATTCGGTTGCGATTTCAGGAAGTAAACCCGCGACAATGAATTCGGTTGTCGCGATCCCAAATGTCGCTATGGCTAAAGCCCAAATAGCTACAGGCATGGAAAACTCCTAATAAGAGGCTGTATTAATCGAGTTATATTGCAACGGTGTGTCGTTATCTCTGCGAGAGACTGTAATATATTCGTACAACCGCCAATTGGGAAGCAGTTCAACCAAGACAAAATAGTGATCATGCTCTATAAAATAGTGAGACAGGGGATGAATTTTTCTCATCAAATCTCTTGGCTGTACGAAATTCAGGCTAAACTTAAGCTGATAATTACCCAATCAGGAGGATTTCTTATGGCTACTGGGCATTATGATCTTAAGAAAGCAAAGAACGGGCAATTTTATTTCAATCTGGTGGCTGCAAACGGTGACATTATTCTGAGCAGTGAAATGTATACCACCAAGGCTGCTGCCAATAAAGGCATTCACTCTGTGCAAGTTAATTCTCCCGATAAAACTCGCCATGAAGTGAAAAAAAACAAATCAGGCAAACCTTATTTTGTCCTGAAAGCCCGAAACCATCAAATTATTGCTATCAGTGAAACTCACACCAATGACGCAAGCATGAAGAAATCTATGCAGTCGGTCATGAAAATCGGTCCAACAGAAAGCATTCGTGACCTGACCAAACAAAATTAACCGGCACAATCAATGACTCGCGCCGTATCTGCGGCGCACTATCTTTATTTTCCATAATATATTTGTGCTAATGATAAAATAAGCGTTAAAATCCCCCTCCTTTAAACCTTACCCTTAGTAATGATATCAAGACCGGGTAAGAGCTGACTTGAACTCAGACCGAGAACGTTAAAAAATATGTTTACTCCAGAATTACTCTCTCCTGCCGGCTCTTTGAAAAACATGCGGTACGCATTCGCTTATGGCGCAGATGCCATTTATGCCGGACAACCTCGCTATAGTTTGCGTGTCCGTAATAATGCATTTAATCATGAGACATTGGCACAAGGCATTAAGGAGGCGCATGAATTAGGTAAGCGTTTTTATGTCGTTGTCAATATCGCACCACATAACGCAAAGTTGAAAACTTTTATTCGTGACTTAAAACCCGTCGTAGAAATGGGACCTGATGCTTTGATTATGTCTGACCCGGGCTTAATTATGATGGTGCGCGAGACATTTCCTGAAATAGACATTCATCTTTCGGTTCAAGCCAATGCCGTTAACTGGGCTACGGTCAAATTCTGGAAACAAATGGGGCTGACGCGAGTTATCCTTTCCCGTGAACTCTCGCTGGAAGAAATTGCTGAAATCCGCCAACAAGTGCCTGATATGGAGCTTGAGATTTTTGTGCACGGCGCACTTTGCATGGCTTATTCCGGCCGTTGCCTGTTATCGGGCTATATCAACAAGCGCGATCCCAATCAGGGCACTTGCACTAATGCCTGTCGCTGGGAATACAATGTGCAGGAAGGCAAGGAAGATAGTGTGGGTAACATTGTCCATAGGCACGATCCTATTCCAGTTAAAAACATGGAACCAACGCTCGGCCAAGGTGCACCAACGGATAAAGTCTTCATGATAGAAGAAGCCAAACGTCCTGGCGAATATATGTCAGCATTTGAAGATGAACATGGCACTTATATCATGAATTCCAAAGACTTACGCGCCCTTGAGCATGTGGAAAGATTAACCAACATGGGGGTTCACTCACTGAAAATCGAAGGCCGTACCAAATCTTTTTATTATTGTGCCCGCACCGCCCAAGTATATCGCCGTGCCATAGATGATGCTGCGGCTGGAAAACCCTTCGATCCAACATTGATGACCACATTAGAAGGTTTGGCGCACCGTGGCTATACAGAAGGTTTCCTGCGCCGTCATACTCATGATGCCTACCAAACTTACGAATACGGATATTCCGTATCAGACACTCAACAATTCGTTGGTGAATTTACTGGCAATCGCGTCAACGGACTGGCAGAAGTTGCCGTGAAGAATAAATTTCTTGTCGGGGATCATCTGGAACTCATGACTCCATCGGGTAATATTAACTTCACGTTAGAATCCATGACAAATAAAAAAGGCCAGGCTGTGGAAATTGCGCCGGGTGATGGGCATCTCGTTTATCTTCCTATTCCTGAAGAAATTAAGCTGAATTATGCTTTACTTGTGCGAAACTTAAAAGGTGGTAATACCAGAGCACCTCATCCATATGAGTGACAAGTGAAATAATCCGAAATAGGATTTTAAAGAAATTGATCTATTTTTTTAGAAATAGATCACATCAATGCTAATTTATTTCCCGTATTATTAGTTCTGAAAAATAAAAAACTAAAAAATTTTGACTGTAAGACTAGGAACCACCTCCTTGGCTAGCTCAATCTCCCTTGGGCTGGCCTTTTCTTTTATACAAACAAACAAAAATAAATTAATTCAATGAGTTAATAAAAATCCCTCACCTTAAAAAACATTAAATTAGTTAATGCTTCCAAATCCTGATTGGATGTTCATTACCCTTTTATGAGTAACCGTGTTTATAATAATCAAAAAAACACCTCTTGATAAATCATGTTGGAATTTATTCAGTTTAATGAAGGAAATTTTGAGAAAAAATAAATCCAATTTCTGAATAACTTCAATATTTGTCTTAACTGAAGCGATCCACTACGGCTTCCCTCTCCACTTGTCTTGTGATCAGCTCAAATATAAACAACAATCAGTAGCGCCTTTTGCAAACTGGAGTTAATCATGACTGATATCGTTAAGTTGTTAGGAAAAGACGCAGAGAGTTTATTGGAACATCAATGTAATACCATTCCACGTGACAATCTCTATCTTCCGGGTACAGATTTCGTTGATAGAGTCATGCTCGAAAATAACCGCCCCAATACTGTTCTTCGCTCCATGCAAACTTTATTGAATCATGGACGCCTGGCAGGTACGGGTTATCTCTCAATTTTGCCGGTAGATCAGGGGGTTGAACATTCCGCCAGCGCTTCTTTCGCTACCAATCCTCTCTATTTTGATCCTAAAAATATCGTTGAACTGGCGATTGAGGCAGGCTGTAATTGTGTTGCTTCAACTTACGGTGTTCTGGCGTCTGTTTCTCGCCGTTATGCCCATAAGATCCCGTTTCTGGTTAAGCTTAATCACAATGAAACGTTGACCTATCCCGCCCAATATGATCAAACTTTGTATGCCAGTGTCGAACAGGCATTTAACCTGGGTGCCGTTGCGGTAGGTGCAACAATCTATTATGGTTCTCCCGAGTCACGCCGCCAAATAGAAGAAATTTCAGCCGCCTTTGAACGCGCTCACGAACTCGGTATGGTCACTGTGTTATGGGCTTATCTGCGTAATTCTGCTTTCAAGAAAGATGGGGTTGATTACCACACCAGTGCCGATTTAACCGGCCAGGCGAATCATCTGGCCGCAACGATCGGCGCTGATATCGTTAAACAAAAAATGGCTGAAACTAATGGTGGTTATACTGCTATTGGGTTCGGGCACACGGATAAACGCGTCTATAGCAATTTGACCTCTGAACATCCGATTGATCTCGTTCGTTATCAAATTGCTAACTGTTATATGGGACGCGCTGGATTAATCAATTCAGGTGGTGCTTCTGGAAACAATGACTTAAGTGATTCTGTCCGCACTGCCGTTATCAATAAACGTGCCGGAGGAATGGGATTGATCCTTGGCCGCAAAGCGTTCAAGAAATCGATGACAGAGGGCGTTGAGTTAATCCGCTCCGTACAGGATGTTTATCTCGATAAGAAAATTACCATCGCCTAATCCATTAGATTCAGTACATTCAAAATGGGGATCTTTGCATCCCCATTATTCAAAAATTCACCACCATTGATGAAAATGGTGGACTGGCCCAATGCCATGACCAACCTGCAAACTATCCGCCTGCATCAGCGCCTTTTGTAAATATGTTTTGGCAACCGGCAACGTACTTTGCCAATCAGAGTACCGGGGGCGTAATGCAGCAAGTGCTGCGGATAAAGTACAACCCGTTCCATGAGTATGCCGTGTATTGACTCTGGGAGCGCTGAAACGCCACTCTCCTTCCGAGGTAAAAAGCCAATCCGGGCTTTCCTCATTATTTAAATGTCCACCTTTCAATAAAACGGTCTGGCATCCCATTGAACGTAATGCACGCCCCTGCCATAACATTTCATCTTCAGTATTGGCAATATCACATTTCAATATAGCTGCTGCTTCCGGTAAATTAGGGGTGATCAAAGAGACGATCGGCAGTAATTGCTCTACCATTGCGGAAACAGACTCTGGTGATAACAAAGGATCACCGCTTTTCGCTACCATAACAGTATCCAGTACAATGTAAGGAATAGGATAACGCTGCAACGACTCTGCTATTACAGCGATATTAGCCGCATTCGACAACATACCAATTTTGGCACTGTCGATCCTGACATCTGAAAGCACGGATTCTAACTGAGCAGCAACAAAGAGGGGATCAAGTTCATAAACGGATTGTACACCCAGTGTATTTTGCGCAACCAACGCAGTGATAACTGTCGTACCGTAGGCTCCAAGCGCAGAAAAGGTTTTTAAATCGGCCTGAATGCCGGCACCACCGCCGGGATCGGTTCCTGCGATAGTCAGTGAGTTAATTCTCATTATGGTGATTCCTGCCACCAGCTAAAGAAAAGCGGGTATCGGAATAAGAGATACCATGACTTCCCTACGCTGGCATTATCCAAATCAGGTAATACGGGTACTTCTCAGTTCAATAAAGAACGCCCCGAGTCAAAAAAAATCACTCTATTAGTATCCCAATAGAGTGATATTTGCAATAGGTTATCGCCAGATAATAAAACTAAACTAACGATAAATAGATTTAACCAGCAATCAGATAGCCGCTAAATTAAATTTATTACTATAAAGTTTTAACGTTTGCAGCAGCAGGACCTTTAGGACCATCCTGAATTTCAAACTCAACCTGTTGGCCTTCAGACAATGTTTTAAACCCATCTTTCGTAATAGCAGAAAAATGTACAAATACATCTTTGCTACCGTTAGATGGAGTAATAAAACCAAAACCTTTAGACTCGTTGAACCACTTCACAGTACCAGTGATTTTTGCCATTTCAAAAATTTCCTTTGAATCACTTTATTCGCCTATTGGCATCAAAATAAACAAACCAGTATTAGTTACTGTTATTTATTAACAGAACTGTACTTCGTTTACCCATGTGTTTTATCACATACTCTTTATATAATCGCAAGCCATTTTTTCAGGTACTGGAGACAACGCACATATTTAAAACTCTAAATTTACATTCCGATTTGAAATTACTCAATAACCTTTAAGTCGCATAACCCCATGAATAAACGTAAAAAGAAAAATTCACCCCAAATAATATCTTTAATAAGACTAATATATAATACTGTTTTACCTATCAGTTATGGTGTAGGCCAGAGAGTTATTGTTATACAAAATTCATTTTAGGTAGCTGTAAAAATTATGGTTAATCTCACTTATTATTTTTGAACGTACAATATAGCCGTTTTACATGTAATCAGCTTACTTTTTGTTTATCCTTTATTAAATATTGTTCAATTATAATATTTGTGGGATGACTTTTTACTATTCATCCATATGATCATCCTCATACGATTTATTGATTTCATGAAGTGCATTTCGCCGGAGTAGTTAGCGTTTAACATAAAACTACATTGTCAAAAAAAGAGTATAAACATTCTTATTCTGCATTATGGAGAAAATACAGAAATAATATTTTATTAAGAATAGAATTCACCAGAGAATGGTGTTTAGTTACATAAAATAACGGTAATGTATTATTTATTACTGACAATAACAATCAGCCGGGCATAATACCCGGCTGAAAAAACATGGCATGGATTAGCAACTAATCTGCTTATCTCTTGGCTTTCTTTGAGCGAACAATCAAATAACCAATCCATAAGACACCAATCCAAAACGGCATCAAGATGACTGAAATACGAATTGGTGGCATCGTTAGTATAATAACAAGAATGAATGCCAGGAATACTAAACACAGGTAGTTTCCAAATGGATACCACAGTGCCTGAAATTTCGTCTTGACACCTTCTTTATCTTTAGCTGAACGGAATTTCAAATGAGCACAACAAATCATAATCCAGTTAATGACCAGAGTTGTTACCACTAATGCCATTAACAACTCAAATGCCTTACCGGGCATAACATAGTTAATCAATACACCAATTGATGTTACCAGCGCGGATAAACCAATAGACAAGACAGGGACATTGCGTTTGTTAACTTTTGTGAGTGCATAAGGCGCATTGCCTTGTTTAGCCAAACCATACAGCATCCGGCTATTACAATACACACCACTGTTATAAACCGACAACGCCGCCGTTAGTACCACCACATTCAGCGCATTCGCTACCCAGAAATTATCCAGATCATGGAAAATCAAAACGAATGGGCTGCCGCCTTCTACCACCTTCTCCCACGGATACAACGACAGCAAAATAGCCAATGAACCGATATAGAACAGCAAGATGCGATAAACAACCTGGTTAGTAGCTTTTGGGATATTCTTCTCAGGATTTTCTGCTTCTGCTGCGGTAATGCCGACCATTTCCAGCCCGCCAAATGAAAACATGATCACAGCCAGCGCCATAATCAAGCCAGAAATCCCATTTGGCATAAAGCCGCCCTGCTGCCACAAGTTGGTGATACTTGCCTGTGGGCCACCATTACCGCTAATCAGCAAATAACTTCCAAAGATAATCATCCCGACGATGGCACTGACTTTAATGATAGAGAACCAAAATTCGGTTTCACCATATAACCGAACATTAATTAGATTGACGAGATTAATCAGTACAAAGAATATTGCCGCAGAAATCCATGTTGGAAAGTCCGGCCACCAATATTGGATATACATACCAACAGCCGTTAATTCTGCCATTCCAACCAAAATAAACATTGCCCAATAATTCCAGCCTGCCAGAAAACCGGCAAAATTCCCCCAATATTTATAAGCAAAGTGGCTAAATGACCCCGCGACGGGCTCTTCAACAACCATTTCGCCCAGTTGGCGCATAATTAAAAATGCGATAAACCCGCCGAGTGCATACCCAAGGAGCACTGAAGGCCCAGCCATTTTAATAGTTTGGGCAATACCTAAAAATAACCCCGTTCCTACTGCACCGCCGAGAGCAATAAGCTGAATATGTCTGTTCTTTAAACCACGCTTAAGCGTAGATTGTTGTTCTTGTTGTTCTGCCATCTAATCCTCTTTTTACGATGCTTAGAACCCGTCTCATTAGAAGTTGTTTTATTTGTTGTTTTGAACCGTTGTACCTGAATAGAGCCAGAAATTCTCCAACTCTTCTCAAATTCTTACATTGCGCAAAATTTGTTGAGTTCAAAATTTCTCAACATAGTTCCTTCAACATATTATATATGATTGAGTTATATACTAATTTAACGCAATATTGAGTTTGTTAATTCGTATCAAGTGGATATTAAAACACCATTTACAAAGAATGAGTACTGCGGAGGCATATTAACACACATGCAGGCAAAATAATGGTTGATTAAATGTCAAAAAGGTAAGTATCGGGTGATAGAACAAACACCTAATTCGAACACATCATTACCTTGCTCACAATGTACATCCAACGCTAACAAATACAAAAACAAACATATCAATATCAAGCATAGAGCTGAGAGGATTTTTTTAGTATTCAATGAGGTCACCTTAGGATTATTTCATTGTAGTTAACTTTATAATAAAATATTATAGAGAGTTATCATATGATAGAGTGATAATAGTGTATTAAAATTTTTAATCTAATCACTGTACCTCTATTAATGATGGGTTTTGTCATCTTGAAAAGAAGTTGTGTATACTTCCCCAACCTTCAACCAATTTAAAATTGTAATGGCACAAGATAACCACTTAGCACTTGTATGCGCACTGAGTAAATGGATAGAAAACCATCTTGGCCGTGTCATTCATCTTGAAGAGCTTGCTGCTTATTCTGGCTATTCACTTTGGCACATGCAGAAAATATTCAAGGAAGTTACCGGCATATCTCTTGGGAAGTACATCCGTCAACGACGCCTGGCTGGCGCTGTTTATCTGTTGAAAAATAGTTCTTTGCCTATTTTTGATATTGCCCTGGATTTCGGGTTTGGCTCTCAATCCCATTTTACCTATATGTTCCGTAAAGAGTACGGCATTACACCTTATGATTTTCGCCAAAGTACAGATATTGAACTTGGAGTTAAGCTTCCACTACATTTAACTGACAACTGCGGATCATAAAACCGGGTATCGTTAGCGGCCATTCATCATGGCCGCCATGCCTCGGCTTACTTATATCCACTACCTTCTCTTTCCAAAAAACATCATTCTGTTTCTATATACTCGATAAACTTCAAGTTGCCATCTGCAAGATGACGCGAAGCCTTATATTTCCCCACGCAGCGGGGATATATAACACGCATCCTGAAGTTGGATTGGTATATTAAGCATAAATCGTTATTGATATTTTTCTACCAGTGCCAGAGCTATCGCTTCCGTTTCTGCATCGGGAATGCCACTAATGTCTGACGGGCGAAAATGCATCTGAAATGCTTGAATCGTTTTATAAGTGACGCTATCCAAAATTCCCGTTTGAGGAATACGATAACCATAAAGGGCCAGTGCTTTCTGAACTGATATGACTGACGCCCGCATACCCGGTGCTCTACCCGCCAAATATTTATTCACTGTTGCATGATCGGGCCAGGCCCCAATCCCCTGTTCATAAAGTTCGCGCCACGGAAAAACAGGCCCAGGATCGTCTTTTCTCAGTGGGGCAATATCGCTATGACCCACAACATTCACAGCCTGGATCTTATGCCTGTGCATAATATCTTTTGCCAATCTGATAATTGCGTCAATTTGTGATGGGTGATATGAACACCATTCTTTTTTAATAAACGCTTGTTTAAAGCCGCAATTAACAATTTCTATACCAATAGAATAGCGGTTCAAGCTTTGGTATCCATTCCACTCACTCTTTCCCGCATGCCATGCCCTTTCCTTTTCTGAAACCAGTTGGAAAATAATCGGCTCTTTATCCTGATATCTCGGTTGCGAAGGAATAAGGTAATGAATACTAACGCGGCCTCCCGTTAATTCCCGTAAAGATCTTTTATCATCTAACGCGGTATAGTGAAGGACAAGAAACCTAATTGAGTCAATACGTTGCTTGGTCGAATAAGGATAGGAATAGTCAACAATATAACCATTTCTATCTTTTAGCTCAGGGGAATAAGAACAACCAATCAACAATGTGATAAATAGGCATATTATTAATCGTTTTATCATGATCGGTCAGCTATTTTACAGAAAAAGATAACATTGTAATGATTATATATTAGATGAGACAAAAAGAGATGTGGTGTTCTTTTACTTATCCGCATGTTTTTAAGAACAAATAAAAGCCAGCTATTCGCGGAACGAGCGAATAGCTGGCTAATAAAGTGACTTGATACGAGTCGTCTTGTGTTACTGATATCCTATGGACATTTCAGTATCAGCAATTACTCTTCTCACCGTTATGCGGTGCATCATGATCCCAAATACCTTTTTCAACTTGCTGTTGGATCTCTGGGTAACTATTAATATTGAATGTCGGTAATTTGCCTGATTTTCTCTGCTGGTTATAATCTTTCGCCAGTTTCATCGCGATACCTGACAACATGAGTATGGCAATCAAGTTAACAATAGCCATACACGCCATTGATAGGTTAGCCATATTCCAAACCAGAGGGACGTCTGCCAATGTACCAAACATCACCATACCCAACGCAGCCAATCGCAGGATAAATAAACCAGCAGTGTGGTTACGCTCCAGAAATATCATATTGCTTTCAGCATAAGCGTAATTGGCAATAATCGACGTAAAGGCAAAGAAGAAAATTGCAATCGCAACGAACATCGTTCCCCAATGTCCAACAGCGGATGATAATGCTCGCTGAGTTAATTCAATCCCACTGATCGCGGTAACGTTTTCGTTAAGAACACCAGAAGAGAGGATGATCATCGCCGTCGCACTACAGATAACGATAGTATCCATAAATACCCCCAACATCTGCACATAACCCTGAGAGGCCGGATGTGGTGGATAAGGAGAAGCTGATGCTGCCGCATTTGGTGCAGAACCCATCCCCGCTTCATTCGAGAATAATCCGCGTTGAACCCCCTGAAGCATTGCCTGGGAGATGCCATAGCCTAATGTCCCCGCTATCGCTTCCTGAATGCCAAAGGCACTCTTGATAACCAGTGCAAATACCGCTGGGATACGTTCAATGTTGTGACCAACAACCCAAAGTGCCAGGATAAAATAGGAAATTGCCATAAATGGTACAACCAATTCCGCGACCCGGGCGATAGAACGCAGTCCGCCGAAAATAATTACACCACTGGTAATGACTAATACGATACCGACATAAATTGGTTTGATATTAAAAGCAAAGGCAGCCGCTTCCGCAATTGAGTTTGCCTGAACAGCATTAAATACAAGACCAAACGCGATAATAAGGAAAAATGAAAATAGAATTCCCATCCATCGCTTCTTCAACCCTCTTTCCATGTAGTAAGCCGGGCCACCGCGATAATTTCCTTGATCGTCTTTCGTCTTGTACAACTGGGCAAGCGTGCTTTCCACAAAGGCAGTCGCCATACCAATAAATGCCACTACCCACATCCAAAAAATAGCCCCTGGTCCACCGGCAGTAATTGCAATAGCAACGCCGGCTAAGTTACCGGTTCCTACACGGGCAGCAAGGCTGGTACACAAGGCCTGAAAAGATGAAATACCCGAATCATCCGATTTATTACTATTTCTCAGAATTGAAAACATGTGGCCAAAGTGGCGAAGTTGTATAAAACCAGAACGCAGTGTGAAGTAAAGACCAACCCCAAGGAGAAGGTATATCAGTACATAGTCCCAAAGAATGTTGTTAATGAAGTTAATCAGATCCGTCAAGATATTTTCCCCTTACTAATTAGCAAACATTAGCTGACCATAGCGCCGTATTCGGCGAAATTTTATTGTGCTTCATTCCTTTTATAATTAACAAGTAACATAATTCTGTATACGAAAAACACAGAGATACTAGCCATTAAAGCGAAAAGAATGTAACACAATATTTATTTCAATGGGTAACTTTTAATGAAATTTTTACATTTACTTTAGCGTTATTGAACATTTGTTTTGATATCCATAAACGCTTCATTTCTTATTTCAAGCCACCTAATTATATTTTTAGCGCAAAAAACACGCAGTAATTTTCTTCCCATATATAAGCAAGAAACATAAATGAATTAACAATTGGACTTAAAATAAGAAACCAGTTGGCAACTAAAATACAACCTATCAAAACCAGCGTCAATCTAATACCTATTCCAATGCCCACAGCATATATACCCATCCAACTTCAGGATGCGTGTTATATTTCCCCGCTGCGCGGGGAAATATAAGGCCTCGCGTCGTCTTGCGGATGGCAACTTGAAGTTTATCGTGTATAGAGCCTATGTTAACTGGAAGTTATTGATGTCATGTCAAACAAAATATATAGAACAAATTTAGATAATCACGCACTGCTATATCATTAATGTAGTAATAACCAAATTCATTAAAAAAATTTGGGTAATTACAAAGTTTAATCTTTAAATTTCTAAAATTTCCGGAAACATATAGTGATATTTCACTTAAGATGAGATTATTAAATTTTAATACTGTGATAGTTGGAAAAAGTCACCATTGCATATTAAAATTTTCAGTTGTTATTTTTACAATAGGAAACAACAATAACAGGTTAGTAAGATGTTAATAATCCACTATCTGGCCATCAGATAATCTGCAAGTGAGGTTATAATTGATGTTAGAGCGAAAAAGAAAAAACCCCGAAGACAATATACTGCCCAAGAGAGTTTATAGAGGAAAATCGAAGTATGAATATCACCCTGCAACAGGGGGTTCAATCTCTATCTGCTGTTTGAGTTCACCAATGTCTGTTGTTTGGAAAGAATACAATAAGATTGTGGAAAAAATAGAAAAAGATAGCACATAGAGCCTAATATATGTCGAAGTTAATGAAAAACGGGAGCCATCACTCCCGTTGATACTAGCATCCAATAAATAACTATCCAGCCCACAGGCAACTTCCCACCAGCATGTCAGAACCAGCACAATCTCAAAATATTTCAACCAAATCTGATATCGTCATTGACTATTCGTTATAATAGCGCGAAATTCACCCCTCACTTCAGGATGTCACCATGGATTATCAGCTAAATCTGGACTGGCAGGCGTTTTTGCAAAACCATTGGCAAAAACGACCATTGCTGATTAAACAGGGTTTCCATCAGTTTATTGATCCCCTTTCCCCCGATGAGCTGGCGGGTCTGGCGATGGAAAATGAAATCGATAGCCGTTTGGTCAGTCAGAAAAATGGGCGCTGGGACGTTTCCCACGGACCATTTGAAACCTACGACCATTTAGGCGAAAAAAACTGGTCTTTGCTTGTACAAGCTGTTGACCATTGGCATCTCCCCTCTTCTGCACTGATGAAACCATTCCGTGTGCTGTCTGACTGGCGCATGGATGACTTGATGATCTCGTTCTCCGCACCCGGCGGTGGTGTTGGTCCCCATCTTGACCAATATGATGTTTTTATCATTCAAGGAAAAGGGCGCAGGCGCTGGCGGGTAGGTGAAAAAGTCTCCATGAAGCAGCATTGCCCTCATCCTGATTTGTTGCAGGTTGAACCCTTTGAGGCAATCATTGATGAAGAGATGTTACCGGGCGATATACTTTATATTCCACCGGGTTTCCCACACGAAGGCTATGCTATTGAGGATTCACTGAACTATTCAGTGGGATTCCGTGCCCCCAATGCCCGTGAATTATTCAGTGGATTTGCTGATTATATTCTGGCAAACGAGCTGGGAAGCCATCGCTACAGTGATCCTGGACTGACATTTCGTAATAACCCAGCCCAGATCCAGACAAACGAGTTGGACACACTGCGCTCAATGATGCGTGAATTGTTGGAACAACCAGAAACTTTCCAACATTGGTTTGGTGAATTTATCTCCCAATCGCGCCATGAATTAGATCTGGCACCGCCTGAACCTCCTTATGAAAGCGATGAGATTTATGATTTGCTAAAACAAGGCGAGGAATTAAATCGCTTGAGTGGCCTGCGCGTCCTGCGGGTTGGCGATCAATGTTTCGTCAATGGCGAATTGATGGATACTCCTCATCTCCATGCCGCCGATGCCATTTGCCAATATGACAAAGTCAACGCTGAACTGCTGGGTGACGCTATCGATGATGTCCGATTTGTCAGCCTGCTTACGGCTTTGGTCAATAGCGGTTATTGGTATTTTAATGATTAATCTAAACCAAGGGGCAAGATAAACTGCCCCTTAGTTTTTCTTAATGACGACGTATTATTCAGGCTGGACATAATAACTTACCGTCAATTCAATAATCCGCATAATCACGTTAACGGCCTGTTCCATACCTTCCAATGAAATAAATTCGTGCTTGCTGTGATAATTATAGCCACCAGTGAAAATATTCGGGCAAGGGAGACCACGATAAGATAACTCTGCGCCATCAGTTCCACCTCGGATCGGCTGGATTATCGGCTCAATATGACAATCTTGTATTGCTTGTTTAGCAATGGCAATAACATGGGGATATTTAAGCACCTCGCTATGCATGTTGTAATAGTCGTCATCAATTGCCAATTCAATATAGCAGTCTGGATGCAATCCTTTGCCTAGCTTTTCCGCAATAGCCATGAGTTTTTTTTTGCGCTTGGCAAAATTAGCCCTGTCAAAATCCCGAATGAGGTAATGCATCTCGGCACGTTCGACAGTGCCTTTCATGCTCTGCAAATGATAAAAACCTTCATAGCCATCCGTCTGCTCAGGCGTTTCTTCTGCCGGCAAAGCATGATGAATGCGCGTGGCTAATGTCAATGCGTTAACCATGACACCTTTAGCACTGCCCAGATGAGCCATATTGCCCACAATCTTGATTGCCACTGATGCGGCATTGAAATTTTCAAATTCCAATTCTCCTACTCCGCCTCCATCAACGGTATAGGCCCATTCTGCGCCGAAAGCCTCTATATCAAAATAGTGCGCCCCCCTGCCAATTTCTTCATCTGGCGTAAATGCTATCCGAATATCACCATGGGGAATATTTCCCTGTTTCAAGCGCACCAGTGCGGTAATGATTTCAGCGATCCCGGCTTTATCATCAGCACCCAACAGTGTCTTCCCATCAGTCGTAATTAATGTTTTTCCCAACAAGCTATGTAATACAGGGAACACGACTGGCGACAACACCTCATCTCCCATTCCTAATGCAATATCGCCGCCACGATAATTTTCCACAATCTGGGGATTAACACGCTTGCCAGAAAAATCCGGTGAGGTATCGAGGTGGGCAATAAAACCAATGACAGGTACAGGTGTTGCCACATTTGATGGCAATGTGGCCATAACACATCCCCGTTCATTGAGGGTGACATCGGCAAAACCAAGCTGGATCAGCTCCTCGTATAATGCCTGGGCAAGAACCAATTGACCGTCACTACTGGGAATGGTTTTAGCGGATGGTTTTGATTGAGTATTAAATGCAATATATTTTAAAAAACGCGCTAATAGTCTATCCATCTTCTCCTCCCTAATTCATGTGAATTCATTATGAAACAGATGGATAGCGTAGACATTGCGTCAAGTCAGCTTTTATCTGCCTTCATCTGCTGAATTAAGGATTGAACATATTGCGTAACTATTTTACTGGCAGGCCCATAATGTTTTTCATCAAACAAATTCTCGACCTGGCTAGGTTCAAGATTCAACTCAACAGTGTGCGCCCCGGACAATTTAGCTTCATGCACAAAACCCGCAGCCGGGTAAACGTGGCCTGATGTTCCGATAGCAATAAACAGATCGGCATTAGCCAGGGCAGAATAAATCTGTTCCATCCCCAATGGCATTTCTCCAAACCATACGACATGAGGGCGCAATGGAGACGGAAACTGGCAACAATGGCAGCGATCTTCCATAGTGAGATCAGTCGTCCATTCAACTACCTGCCCTGATTGACAACACCGAACTTTCCGTAATTCACCGTGCATATGCAGAACCCGACGGCTTCCCGCCCGTTCATGCAGATCATCAATATTCTGTGTCACCAATAAAAAATGGTCACCAAACTCACGTTCGAGTTCTGCCAAAGCATAATGTGCCGCATTAGGCCGGATGTCAGGTTGCTGTAGCTGCTTTCGGCGCGCATTGTAAAAGGCCTGAACCAGATCAGGATCACGCTGGAAACCTTCCGGAGTCGCAACATCCTCGACACGATGTTCTTCCCACAGGCCATCAGGAGAGCGAAATGTCTGAATGCCTGACTCAGCAGAAATGCCGGCTCCTGTCAGAACCACCACATACGGTTTTTCTATTTTATTTGCCAATCGGATATCCCTGTAAAAGTTTTGTCTATATGACCGCTGACGCCGTAATCGCCTGACTCGGTAAAATTTACTGTGCCGATGAAGAACCCGCATAGATTATTTCCTTAATGTGTTTTTAGTATGTTCTTTCAGCCGATCCATTTTACCGATTCAGCGAGATACGATAGCGTGCTTAGATACGCGTTGATACCCCGATATACTATTGTCCACTCAAAATTCGCGCTGGATCAAGTTTACTGGCCCGACGAGCAGGATACCAACTCGCCAACAAGCTTAATACTAATGCCGTTAACAAAACATAAAACACATCCATAAGATGCAATTCTGACGGCAGAAAATCGATAAAATAGATATCTCCTGAAAGGAGTTGATGCCCAAGCAGCGTTTCCAGTGCTTTAATGATAGTCGTCAAATTTAATGATGTGAAAACCCCGACAACAACACCGGTTATGCTACCTATCATGCCTGTTAGTAATCCATACCATAAAAAAATTGCCCTGATATGGCTATCCCTGGCACCCAGCGTGCGTAGGATGGCGATGTCGCTGCTTTTATCCTTCACAGCCATAATCAGTGTTGAAATGATATTAAAGCAAGCTACACCAATAACCAGAATCATTGCCAAATACATAATGCTACGCACCATCTGGATATCGTTGTACATATAACCATAATCTTTTATCCACGTGCTGATATAGACATATTTCCCCGTGGCGTTACCTGCATCCCACACACGCTGTTCTGCGGCAAAAACATTATCTGCTTTAATGGCAATGCCTGTTATTGCATGACCGTAATCCAGATAGCGCTGGGCATCAGGCAAAGGAACAAGGGCTAAACTGTGATCTAACACGCCGCTTAACTGGAAAATACCCGCAACTTGTAAACGGATACGTTTAGGCTGCAAAAGTTTCAGGCTTGCATCATTATTGGGGATCATGACAGTCACCCAATCACCTTGTTTCACGCGCAGTGCATGAGCCACTCCCTGCCCTAAAATCACCTGATTTTTTCCTGCCCTGAATGTTTTCCATGCCCCATTACGCACAAACTGGGGTAAAGTACTCACATTCATCTCGGTATCCAGAGAGACGCCACGTACCTGTATAGCATGAAGTTTTTCACCGCGTTCCATCAGGCCAGTAAACTCAATATAGGGAGAGGCTCCGGCAATCCCTGACGTTTCTCTTACCCGCTTAAGGGCGGTTTCCCAATCCTGAAAAGGCGGCTCCACCGCATAAATTTGTCCATGGGGCACGACGGAAAGTATCCGGTTTTTCAGCTCTCGTTCAAAACCGTTCATGGCACTCAGGCCAATAATCAGCACCGCGACACCCAGCATGATACCCAGCGTCGAAATGACAGAGATCAAGGAAATCATTCCTGAACGACGTCGGTCCCGACTGAACCGTAATGCGGTAAATAATGCAAGAGGCAGATTTACCATGACCTCTCCCCCGCCGTCAGGGTTAATTCATCCTGTAAATACCCATCACGCATTTCTACCTGACGAGCCAGTTGATTAGCTAATGTCAGATCGTGAGTGACAATGAGAAACGCAGTGCCTTGCTGTTGGTTCAATTCTTGCAGGAGCTGAAACACACTGTCTGCATTTTGTTGGTCAAGGTTACCCGTTGGTTCATCCGCCAACACTAATGACGGTTCATTTACCAGTGCCCGCGCAATGGCAACACGTTGGCGCTCTCCCCCTGACAGCTCAGATGGCCGGTGATGTGCCCGATTTTCCAACCCAACCGCCGCCAGCATATCCCGCGCTTTTTGTTGAGAACGGCGTTTTTGCCCACCAATCAGGAGCGGCATCGCAACATTTTCCAGTGCAGTAAAATCAGGCAATAAATGGTGAAACTGATAAATAAAACCAATTTCACTGTTACGTAATTTTGCCCGCGCAGACGAAGACATTTGGTTGAGTGATTGCCCTTTGAACCGAACTTCACCAGTCGTAGGTGAATCCAAACCACCAAGCAAGTGCAAAAGGGTACTTTTACCAGAGCCAGAACTCCCGACAATGGCCATTATTTCACCCTGTTGCAGGGAAAAAGTGACATTCTTTAATACTTCTGTCGAAATTTTTCCTTCCTGATATTTTTTGCACAGTTGGTGACACAGTAATAAAGGGTGATTACTCATAACGTAAAGCCTCAGCAGGTTGGGTGGCAGCCGCGCGCCAGGAAGGGTACAGCGTCGAGATTAAGGAGATCAGCATGGCACTGATGGCGATCAGTATCACTTGCGTAGTGTCAATCGCAACAGGTAACTGAATGCCCTCAGCCAGCAGGCCGATAATCGGCATGAGGTTATTTAACTGACTGGAAAGCAATATTCCCAATCCCGTTCCCAATACAGCACCAATAATGCCGGCTCCCGCTCCCTGGATCATAAAAATGGCCATCACCTGACGGCGGGTCAGCCCTTGCGTCTGCAAGATAGCGATTTCACCCTGTTTTTCCATCACCAATAGAGAAAGAGAGGTAATAATGTTAAAAGCCGCGACAGCAATGATCAGGCTCAGTAATAACCCCATCATATTTTTCTCCATGCGAACCGCCTGAAAGAATTCCCCTTTGCGTTCGCGCCAATCTTTCCATATCAACCCATTTGGCAAGGTTTGCTGGCTTAACTCATCTACTGATAATGGCTCATTGAGGAACAAACGCCAGCCGGTAATATGACCAATGGGATAACGCAACAATCTGGCCGCATCCTGTTGATTAACTAACATTTCCGTACCATCGGCTTCACTGTTGGCGAAAAATGTACCCGCTACCGTGAATAAACGCTGGCTGGGAATTCTGCCCATTGGTGTTAACTGGCTGGCACTCGGCACGATAATACGGATTTGATCACCCCGTTTTACCCCTAATTTGGCCGCCAATTTTTCGCCCATAATGACAGAATAACGTCCGGGTTGGAGCTGGTTTCGATCAACATTAACAAGATGTTCTGCCAATGGCGCATATTCGTCCTGATTAATGCCTAACATGACACCAACACCCACATTGTGGAGACTCTGTAGCACCACATCCCCTTGTACGATAGAGGTCATGCGATTAACCCCCTTTAATTCCGCAAGCTGGCTATTCGGATGTTCAACCGGGTTGATAGAGCCTTTTTCCGATGTAATGATAGCCTGCGGCATAAAGCCCAGGATGCTGCTTTCTAATGAACGCTCAAAACCGTTCATGACTGACAATACTGTAATCAAGGCCGCTACGCCTAACGTAATGCCAATCGCTGACAACCATGAAACAAAACGGCCAAATTTATCGACCGCCCGCCCGCGCATATAGCGCAATCCTATAAATAATGAGACAGATTGAAACATGAAATCTGTTACGCCCCTGTTGCCAAAGCAAAGTGTTCGAGGATAATAAAGGGTAGCAATACTTTATGGAACCACCCGTATCCCGGTTCTGTGGTTTTTTTTACTTTCTCTCAACCTGCCAGCGTATTTATTGTAAGGCTACTGGGTTAAAAATGTGTTGGGAATGGACTGAATCTTAGGGAACACATCAAACGCTTATGTCAGCAAAATATCGTTATCAACTTCCTGAAAGCCGCGGCGATACCCGCTGCTTGGGCCATTTGACAGGTGCAGCCTGTGCCGTTGAATGCGCCGAAATCATTGAACGTCACCCAGGGCCAATACTACTGGTGACCAAAGATATGCAAAATGCCCTACGATTGCGTGATGAAATTCAACAGTTCACCGACGCACCAATAAATACGATGTCAGATTGGGAAACTTTGCCCTACGATAGTTTTTCTCCTCACCAAGAAATTATCTCCAATCGCCTGTCTACGCTTTATCACCTCCCCTTTATGACGAAAGGGGCATTGATCCTTCCCGTCAACACGTTGATGCAACGTGTCTGCCCCCACGATTATCTCAAAGGTCATGCATTGGTCATGCACAAGGGGCAACGACTTTCACGTGATAAACTGCGGGCAGAACTGGAACAAGCGGGTTATCGCAGTGTTGAACAGGTACTTGAACATGGCGAATTTGCTACACGTGGTGCCTTGTTTGATCTGTTCCCTATGGGGAGTGAATATCCTTATCGTATTGATTTTTTTGATGATGAGATAGATAGCCTACGCACTTTTGATGTGGATAGCCAACGCACACTGGCCGAAGTGGAAAAGATCAATTTATTGCCAGCCCATGAATTCCCAACCGATCAAAATGCGATTGAGCGGTTTCGCAGCCAATGGCGCGAACAGTTCGAAGTCCGTCGTGATGCTGAACATATTTATCAGCAAGTCAGTAAAAAAGTGCTACCTGCTGGCATCGAATATTGGCAGCCGTTGTTCTTTGAACATCCCTTAGCTGCCATCTTTGAATATCTGCCCGACAATACCCTATTGATTACCCAGAATTTGGTCAGTGCTGCGGAACGTTTCTGGCAAGATACGCAACAACGCTTTGAAAGCCGCAAAGTTGATCCTATGCGTCCGTTACTCGCTCCCGAACAGCTCTGGTTGCCTGTCAATACACTATTCTCAGGATTGAAAAATTGGCCTCGTATTGAAGTTGATAATGAACCTCTTCCCCAAAAGGCCAGAAATACCAACTTAGCCTATCATCCTCTGCCTGATTTATCGGTTGCAGCACAGCAAAAAGAGCCATTGGATAAATTACGCCGTTTTATGGCTCAATTCAGTGGCAAGATCGTGTTTTCAGTGGAAAGTGAAGGACGCCGGGAATCCATACAAGAATTATTATCCCGCATCAAAATCAAACCGAAAAAAATAGACCAGCTAACCGATGCCAATACTTCTGGCTATTATTTGATGGTTGGTGCCGCAGAGCAAGGTTTTGTTGATGAAGATAACAATCTCGCTCTGATTTGTGAAAGTGACATGCTTGGCGAACGTGTCAGCCGTCGTCGCCAGGATAATCGGCGCACAATTAATACCGATACATTGATCCGTAATCTCGCTGAATTACGGCATGGGCAACCGGTTGTTCATCTTGAACATGGCGTTGGGCGCTATCAGGGGCTTATAACATTAGAAGCGGGTGGCATTAAGGCAGAGTATCTTATCCTGACTTATGCCGGAAAAGATAAATTGTATGTGCCTATTTCTTCCCTTCATCTCATCAGTCGCTATGCGGGTGGTGCTGAAGAAAGCGCTCCCTTGCATAAATTGGGCGGGGAGGCATGGAACAAGGCGCGTCAGAAAGCGGCTGAAAAGGTGCGTGATGTTGCTGCCGAACTCCTGGATGTTTACGCACAACGGGCCGTCAAACCGGGTTTTGCTTTCCACAATGATCGCGAACAGTACCAACTGTTCTGCCAAAGTTTTCCATTTGACACAACACCAGATCAAGAACAGGCCATCAATGCCGTACTTGATGATATGTGCGAACCTATTGCTATGGATAGGCTGGTATGTGGTGATGTCGGGTTTGGCAAAACAGAAGTGGCAATGCGTGCCGCGTTCTTGTCCGTCATCAATAATAAGCAAGTCGCCGTTCTTGTGCCAACCACCTTATTGGCACAGCAGCATTATGATAACTTCCGCGATCGCTTTGCCAATTGGCCTGTGCACATTGAAGTGATGTCACGCTTTCGGAGTGCAAAAGAGCAACAGCAAGTCATTGATATGGCAGCGGAGGGCAAAGTAGATATCATTATTGGTACTCATAAACTACTGCAAAGTGATCTGTGCTGGAAAGATCTCGGTTTGTTGATCGTTGATGAGGAGCATCGTTTCGGCGTTCGCCATAAAGAGCGTATCAAAGCGATTCGGGCAGATGTTGATATCCTGACACTCACCGCCACCCCGATCCCCCGTACGCTTAATATGGCAATGAGTGGCATACGCGATCTCTCCATTATTGCCACTCCCCCTGCCCGTCGGCTGGCAGTCAAAACCTTTGTCCGTGAATATGATAGCCTGGTGATACGTGAATCTATCCTGCGTGAAATTTTGCGCGGCGGGCAGGTTTACTATTTATATAATGATGTTGAAAATATCGAAAAGGCAAAAACCCGGCTGGAAGAGTTGGTTCCCGAAGCCAGAATTGTTGTGGGACATGGGCAAATGCGTGAGCGTGATCTGGAACGCGTTATGACGGATTTCCATCGTCAACGTTTTAATGTTCTGGTATGTACCACTATCATCGAAACGGGTATCGATATTCCCAGTGCTAATACCATTATCATTGAACGTGCCGATCATTTTGGCCTGGCCCAATTACACCAATTACGCGGGCGTGTCGGGCGCTCCCATCATCAGGCCTATGCTTATTTGCTGACACCACATCCAAAAGCCATGACCCGCGATGCACAAAAACGGCTTGAAGCCATTGCATCTCTCGAAGATCTGGGGGCGGGTTTTGCATTGGCTACCCACGATTTGGAAATTAGGGGAGCTGGCGAATTGTTGGGTGAAGACCAAAGCGGGCAGATGACCAGCATCGGCTTTACCCTCTATATGGAATTATTGGAAAGTGCCGTTGATGCCCTTAAAAATGGGCGGGAGCCTTCGCTTGAAGATCTCACCAACAACCAGACTGAGATAGAATTGCGTATGCCTGTGCTTTTACCTGATGACTATATTCCAGATGTCAGCATACGCTTATCTTTCTATAAGCGGATTGCCAGCGCACAAAATAATCTCGAATTGGATGAGCTGAAAGTCGAACTCATTGACCGATTTGGTATTCTACCCGATTCAGGACGCCAACTGCTGCACTCTGCTTCTATTCGCCTGACCGCTCAACAACTCGGTATCAAACGCATTGAAGCACATGAAAAAGGAGGTTTTATTGAATTTGGTAGTAATAATAAAGTCGACCCGAATTATTTAATTAGTTTGTTACAAGCGCAGCCCAATATTTACCGATTGGATGGTCCCTATAAATTGAAATTTATGACTGAATTAACCGAGCGGGCTACTCGTTTATCGTTTATCCAGCAATTATTAGAAAATTTCGATCTACACAAAAGTGATGCCTAATCAAGCCACTTGATCGCGATAAAAAAGTAATGTCACGGTTGCACTATTTTGCCCAGTTCACAAATTTACAACTTAATGTGAACTAAGCGCGAAAAAGTGCAATCCTTTTTATTTTCAGCTAAGAAGTCAAAGAAATTCATTGTTGTGAATACGATTTCAGGATCAATTGTCCTTTCTCATTTAAAGGGATAGAGTCATTGGGTTTGTACTCTATCCTGACTTTTCCTGGTTGCTCACCAATCACATAATTTACGTCATAGGCAACAACACGTGGTTTCTTAAAATAAATTTCTATACAGTTTTTTAACGCCGAGTGTGTTAAAGCAGGATATTTTCTATTAATTTTCAAGTGGTTAATAAGATTTAAAATACGATACTCATATTTAATCAAATGGTTATGCGTAATCCCTTTTACTGTAACAGGAATGGGAAATACTGCAATATGACAATAGGATTGACGAAAAACAACCGTTGATTTGATAGGTTCCGAAGATAATACATGCGCAACACTGGGGCGTGGAGATTCAAAATAGAACGTTGCAGCTATACCAATGATGGCAATAGCAATAATAGTCATTATAGCACTCATTACATACTGTCTTATCGTTAGCTTAACCACATAGCACCTTGATATATTAATAGTTTTCCACACAATTTGATTAAAAGAATATTTCGCAACTATTTTTAAATAAACTAAAAGTGCGCTACGTTCATTATTGAGAAAAATCCTATTCCATTAAGTCAGTAAAATCATTAGTCACTTATCCATGTGGTCATGTATTATGGTAAATAATTTCAGTATTGACTTTACGAAAAAAACAACTTCCATACCTATTTCATTAAGAGTTAGTACATAAATATTTATGTGATATTCTCTCTTCATATCACATAAAAAGTTGCCACATAAAAAGTACAGACAACACAAAAAATAGATGATATACCCCCTAACGACCTGATCTTACAGACTGTAGTAAAATGGTGATACCAAGGTAACCTAACTAAAACAGGCTTTATTATAACGATTAATTAAATCTGCTGATAAATTATTTGATTATCTATTAGGTAGGTATGCATAACTAAGTCAATTAAATCTATCTTGTATAACATATCAATATAATTATGGCGCATTATTTTAAAAAATTATCACATATAATAATGAATTAATTAAAATGAGAGCTAAATTTGATTCAAATACAGTTTCATTCATTATATACTCGATAAACTTCAAGTTGCAATCCGCAAGCCAACGCGAGGCCTTATATTTCCCCGCTATGCGGGGAAATATAACATGCATCTTGAAGTTGGCTTGGTATAGTAAATAACCAGATTAACTTTAGAGAAGAATAATTATGGTATGTATAATAATAAATATAATGAACAGGTAAATGACCCATCTCAATGAATTACGTCAAGATGAGCCATTTTGGGCTAATTAATGCAACTTCAGGCGTGGACGAATAACGCGGTTAATTCCTCCAACCAGCATCATCAACCCTGTTTTAATATATCCATGCAAAGCGACCTGATGCATACGATACAAAGAGATATAAACCACACGGGCAATGCGGCCTTCAATCATCATTGAACCACGCATCAAGTTCCCCATTAGGCTACCAACAGTACTGAACTTGGATAATGAAACCAATGAACCATGATCTTTGTAAACATACTCTTTCAATGGTTTTTCATTCAACAGTGCCAGAATATTGGCATAACAACGGCTTGCCATCTGGTGAGCAGACTGCGCACGAGGCGGAACAAAACCCCCCTCTTTTTTCGGACATGATGCGCAATCCCCAATGGCAAAAATATGATCATCCCGTGTGGTTTGCAAAGTTGGTTTTACAACCAATTGGTTGATACGGTTTGTTTCCAATCCACCGATATCTTTCATAAAGTCAGGAGCTTTAATTCCCGCAGCCCAAACCATCAAGGAAGCTTTGATCTGCTCACCCTCTTTGGTATTCAACCCATGCTCATCAGCACTGGTCACCATTGTCTTGGTTAAGACCTTAACACCCAATTTAGTCAGCTCTTGATGGGCTGCACTGGAAATGCGTGTCGGCAACGCAGGCAAGATACGCTCCCCTGCCTCAACCAACGTCACGTTAAGGGCATCTGAATTCAGGCTTTCAAAGCCATAACTGTGAAGTTGCTTAACCGCATTATAGAGTTCTGCGGAAAGCTCTACGCCCGTCGCGCCACCACCAACAATCGCAATATTCACTTTTTCTTCTGCACGGTGATTTGCAGAATATTTCAGGAACAGGTTCAACATTTCATTGTGGAAACGGTGTGCCTGTTGCGGGTTATCAAGGAAAATACAATTTTCCTTCACACCAGCCGTACCAAAATCGTTAGATTGGCTGCCCAATGCCATGACAAGAATGTCGTAAGCCAGTTCACGTTCTGGTATCAACAAATCACCATCTTCATTACTGATCCCAGCCAGAGTAATTTTTTTCCCTTCACGATTGATATTCGTGAGTGTACCTAGCTGGAAATTAAAATAATGGTTGCTTGCATGAGCTAAATAACTCAATGCATCAACACCATCATCAAGAGACCCTGTTGCAACTTCATGCAATAGTGGTTTCCATAAATGGCTATTATTGCGATCCACCAAAGTAATTTCGGCTTTTTTCTTACGCCCTAATTTGTGTCCCAAACGCGTTGCCAGCTCTAAACCACCAGCGCCCCCACCAATGATGACAATTCTTGTCTTTGGCGTTGTCATGAATACCCCACTGAAAATACAACATAATGTTATGTAAGGCGCTCAGTTCGTCTCTTTGAGTAAAAAACCTTGAATAACGTCCTTAAATAACTTCAAGCTAAACAAATTTCATAGTGCAAATATCACCAGAATATCATGGCAGGTCAGTTGGTCATACCAAAAACAGTCACAACTAAATTCTTTTGATTAATTAGACATCAATCACAAAAATTGTTCACACAAACCCTGTAACGTCTGGTTAGCTTTTTGCCAACGCGCAGATTTTTGTAACTCTTCCAAACTAAATTGTTTGCCTTGATGATATAACTGTTTGACTTTAGGTGATTCAATTATCGGCAGGTTATCCAGCACACTGACCGCACCCTCTCGATTGTTACACACTAAAATCATGTCACAACCGGCATCTAATGAGGCTTTAGCCCGTTCAGCATAACTGCCCATCACGGCGGCACCTTCCATCGACAAATCATCGGAAAAAATAACGCCGTTAAATCCTAATTGCTCACGAAGTATGGTTTTCAACCAATAAGGTGAACCACTTGCAGGTCGGTGATCTATCTGAGGATAAATAACGTGAGCAGGCATAATTGCATCCAGCAGATGACGTTGGATAAAATCGCGGAAAATCACCATATCATGGCAACTAATGGCATTCATAGGACGGTTATCCCTTGGTGTTTCCTTATGGGAATCTGCCGTCACGGCGCCATGTCCCGGAAAATGTTTCCCCGTCGATTTCATGCCCGCAGAATGCATTCCTTGGATAAATTTTTCCGCCATTACCATCGCAGGTTCAAGCTCTTCATGGAATGAACGTTCACCAATTGCTGTACATTTATGTCCTAAGTCCAATACTGGCGCAAAGCTGATATCGATATCCATTGCGATCATTTCTGATGCCATTAACCAACCAGACTCTTTTGCCAGATGTGCTCCTATAAGCATGTCATGTACACAAGCAAAAGATTGGGCCGCAGGTAAACGCGTAAACCCCTCATGAAAACGCTGAACCCGTCCTCCTTCCTGATCAACAGCAACCACCAAACGGTGGCGGGAAGCTGCGCGGATTTGGCGAACCAATTCACGTAATTGTTCTGTATCATGAAAATTGCGGGTAAACAAAATTAAGCCACCCACTAATGGATGTTGTAAAATTTCGCGCTCTTCATTATCCAATTCATAGCCAACAACATCTAACATTACTGGCCCCATAGCCTTCCTCACTTCTCTTTATATTGGTTATTAGATTCATTACGACAATTCAAAAGTCTGGCGTAAGGGATATGCCAGCGATAAAAATTGTTGTTCTCTTGTCTGCTGCCAGCGCACTTCATACCACATTAACATCATATAACTGACCCACGGCTCCCATCGCTTAATGTGTTGCTGCAATAAGTGGATATCTGAATATCCTGATGCCTGAGTACAATAATAATCTAAAAAAGTCTTTTGCTTCACCTCATTCCACTGATTTCCCTTGAATAATACAGCCAGTGAAAAGCCGATATCGACATCCGCAGCATATTCCCAATCAATCAATTTTAACCCTTTTTCAGTCATTAATAGATTATCAGGGTGAATATCCATATGAGCCGGAGCTATTTTTAATGCGGTGGGTACTCTACTTGCCATAAAAAATTTGTGCAGACGTAACCAACGGGGCGACAAGCGTCTTCTGTCAATCTGCTGCCACTGGAATGCAATTTGTTCTTTTAATTGAAAGGGGTAACCCAATGGAGAATGGTTATGAAGAATAGCAAGCGTTTGAGCCAATGGTTGCTGTAAAGTTGGCTGGCCCAGTGTATCGGGTTTTACTTTTGTTCCAGTAAGCCACTCAAGCAACAGCCAGGTTCCGTGCATAGCCACGACTTTAGGCGCAATACCGGTGGAAGATAATCGCCGCAAGATCTGATTTTCTCGTTGACGATCCACGCCGAGCATTTCACTATGCGGTGTTTGCCCGCGTCCAACCATCTGATGCACTTCATTTGTAGCTGTATTAGCAATAGAGTAACTTCCCTGTGTCAGACCCGTTAATGGCCTAATTTCCCAAGAGTCGGCGGGAATATCAGGCCATAACTGACACAACACCCTGAGCAAAACGTTGCCATTAGTTAACGTCACCGCGGCCTGACCAGAGTATTTCGCCAGTTTTCACCAGCATTAACTGCATCTCCAGGTCACGCTGACCATGATTATTGGAGACAACAGAATAGAGAACATAATCGGCATTTAAATAACGTGCCAATCCAATGGATTTACTGCGCAATCCCAGGCTATCTTCTGATGACAACCCCAGCGCCTGTCTGGCTAAATGGACCTGGGATTTCGATACAACCTGAAAAGTGTGTTTATTGCTGATGACATTCGCAATCGTATCTGTGGCTTTCAGGGTTCGCAATGAACCATTCGTGTTGTTCTTAACAGAATCAACCAACAGTAATTTTCCCGCTTCCACACCGTTAGCATTAACCATCTGATCAACTAACGGCTGAACAATGCGAACCCAATTAATAGATTGGATTTTAGGCGGCTGGGGAACTTTTTCTGACGGTCCTACCGACGACTCCGGTTTTTTCTCTGGCTCCACCGGTGTAACAGGAGCAGGCGGCTGTGTTTCTGGAGCGACACAACTCGCCAGCAACATTGCTGATAACATAACAAAGAGAATTCTTTTCATTCATCTACTCCAGTTACATCACTACTTTGTACCGATATATACTCGATAAACTTCAAGTTGCAATCCGCAGAACGACGCAAGGCCCTATATTTCCCCGCTGAGTGGGGAAATATAACACGCATCTTGAAGTTGAATTGGTATACATAAATTAGGTTATTATTTTGCTAATAGCGGTCCCAATGGACGGCCACCGACTAAATGCATGTGGATATGGAAAACTTCCTGCCCAGAATGGCGATTACAGTTCATGATCAGGCGATAGCCATCTTCTGCAATGCCTTCCTCTTTTGCTATTTTCGCTGCTACGGTAAACAGACGTCCTAAGACCATTTCATGATCGGCAGTGACATCATTAACCGTTGGGATCAATACATTAGGTACGATCAAAACATGGGTTGGTGCCTGAGGGGAAATGTCACGAAATGCCGTGACCAAATCATCCTGATAAATAATATCAGAAGGAATTTCTCGACGGATGATTTTACTGAAAATAGTTTCTTCTGCCATTTTACTTCTCCTGTTTGTTATAAGGCCTAAAACACCGTGTGACACAGCTGACTTAGTTTTCTTTAATATCGATATGAAACAGTTCACAAAAATTTCTGGTCGTCACCGCCGCCAATTCTTCAACACTGACACCTTTCAATACTGCCATATATTCAGCAACATCACGTACATAAGCAGGCTGATTTTGCTTACCCCGATGAGGAACCGGTGCCAGATAAGGTGAATCAGTTTCCACCAGAATGCGATTCAGTGGCACAAATCTTGCTGCTTCACGGATCTGCTCGGCATTACGGAAAGTGACAATACCAGAAAAAGAGATATAAAAACCCAAATCCAACAGCGCCCTTGCCGTTTCTTTATCTTCTGTGAAACAGTGCAACACACCACCACAATCCCGGACTTTTTCTTCCCGTAAAACCATCAATGTATCGTCTCTTGCGTCACGGGTATGCACAATCACTGGCTTATTTAATACCCGGCCAATGCGAATATGTTCACGAAATGAAGTTCTCTGGCGTTCAGCATTTTCTTGCTGATAATAATAATCCAGGCCGGTTTCCCCCATTGCAACGACTTCTTCATCCGCAGCCAATCGGGCAAGCTCTTCGAAATCGTAACCTTCATCCAGATTCAATGGGTGGATACCACAGGAATACGCGACATTTTCCCGCTTACCAATCAATGCCTTCATTTGCCGGAAACCCGGCAACGTGGTTGCCACTGCCAGCATATACTTCACATCCCGTTCGGCCGCTTTCGCCACAACATCATCTACACTTTGGTGCAGCGTTTCATAATCAAGGCAATCGAGATGACAATGTGAATCAACTAAAAACATAATAGGCTCGTATCTGACTAAGTTACTGTGCGGGACAAAATTGCCTTTCCCAATTGAGTAATTGTTCCGTTAACAACAATTCCCGATTGACTCCCACCACCGATAATAATTGATGACGACAATGTACCCAGTCATCAACTGTATTTAATAATGTTTCCACACTTTGGCGAGAAGCAAGATAATGAATCAAAACCTGCTGATCTTGGTTGATACAGTAATTCTGCGCCTGCTGCCGCCATTTTACTGCATCGGATAATAAGCTGATCAGCCAATGCAAAGATTGCTGCACATCATCACGATTCAGTAATGGTAAAAGTGTCAGGGTATCACATTTATGTAATGCCTGTTCAATCGCCTGGCAAAGTGAATTCCTCTGCTGCCATTTTTCAGTTTGGAGTAGTTGCTCCGCAGCCAATGGCGCTCCCTGAGAAAGTTTCAATGCTGTTTGTGCATCCAACGAAGATATCGCTGGTAGCTGTTTTTGCAGCCAATAAAGCCCCGCCGAGGCTTCAGGAGCTGGCACAAAATAGTAAAAACAGCGGCTGCGTAGTGTTGCCAGCAAATTTACAGGGCTTTGACATTGCAACAAAAAGTAGGTGTTTTGTGGCGGTTCTTCCAACGTTTTCAATAAGGCGTTAGAAGCAGCATCAGTCAGGGATTCTGCGGATGTGATCCAGGCAATTTTGGCTCCCCCTTGCTGAGAATATTCATAGAGCTTCTCACTGAGCCGACGTACTGCGTCTACTCCAATGACATTTTTTCCCTTCTCAGGAGCAAGAACATGCCAGTCAGAATGTGTTGCCGCCAACATCAAATGACAGCCGTGGCATTTGCCACAGCTTTTAATGCCCTGTTTATTCTGACACATTAACCAGCGACTCAAACCATACAATAATACATCATCCCCCATTCCTGCATGAGCATGAAGCAAAATAGCATGATGTCCACGCCCCTGTTGGTGGAATTCAACTAACTGACGGTATGCATGATTGAGCCACGGATACCAGTTCTTGTCTGAATTGCCTGTGCTTTTAGTCAAGGTTCTTTAACCAATCAAGTAAGGTATGACGAATATCATCCTGCACTTTTTCCAATGGCTGGGTTGCATCAATCTTTTTGATACTGTCATCTTTCGCCATAAGTTCGAGATATTTTGTACGCGTGCGGTGGAAAAAGTCTAAGGACTCCTTTTCAATCCGATCCAATTCACCGCGCTCAAGCGCACGTTGTAAGCCCACTTCGGGTGGTACATCAAGATAAAGGGTTAAATCTGGAGAGAAATCGCCCAATGCAGCACTGCGTAGTGACGCCATCAAGTGTTGATCGATGCCTCGGCCTCCCCCCTGATAAGCCTGGGATGAGAGATCATGGCGATCACCAATGACCCACGTTCCCTTTACCAAAGCTGGCTTGATAATATTTTCTACCAATTGAACTCTGGCAGCATATAGCATTAATAGTTCTGCTTTATCTGTCAGTGATTCTCCTTCAACCCCTTGTTTAATCAGCTCACGTAATTTTTCTGCTAACGGTGTCCCGCCAGGTTCACGGGTAAGCGCCAAATCAGAAATACCTTGCTGCTTCAAGGTTTCAACCACTGTTTGGATTGCCGTTGTTTTTCCAGCACCCTCAAGCCCTTCAATTACAATAAATTTGCTACTCATTTATCCTGCTTTAACCTTTGGCGATAAAGACTTACTGCCTTATTATGTGCTACCAGATTGGTGGTGAATGTGTGCCCCCCATCGCCATTCGCCACAAAATATAAATATTCCGTGACAGCAGGATGTGCTGCGGCCTTAGTTGAAGCCAGACCTGGCATGGCAATAGGGGTTGGTGGCAACCCATCAATCATATACGTATTGTATGGTGTAAATGTGTTGAGATTACTGCGAAAAATCGTACCCGTATATTTATCTCCCAATCCATAAATCACGGTTGGATCAGTTTGCAGTTTCATCTTTAACCGTAGACGATTCACGAATACAGAGGCAACTTTGGTTCGTTCAGATTCAATTGCCGTCTCTTTTTCAATAATAGAGGCCATGATCAACATTTCATAGGCACTTTTATATGGCAGGTTTTTTTCCCTGTTTTCCCATTCCTGCCCGACGACGGTTTTCATTTTGTTATGGGCGCGTTTAAGTAACGCCAAGTCACTCGTGCCTGCTGTATACAAATAGGTATCAGGATAAAACCAACCTTCCAGTGACTCGCCTTCTTTCATGCCTAAAGTATCAAGCAGCTCATTCGGCGTCTTATTTTCTATTTCATGCTTTAAGTATGGCGCATTCTGCAATATTTTTGACCAATCAGATAAACGGCTGCCTTCAACAAAGCGAATGGTAAACTGAGTTTCTTTGCCACTAGCAAACAGTTGCAGGACAGACTTCAAAGACATCCCTTTTTGCAAACGGTAAGTTCCAGCCTTGAACTTTGCCAGCTCTGGTTTAAAGCGAAACAGCCATGGCAATAATTGACTCTCTTCAATCAATTTATACTGGGTCAGTAAGGCTTGCAGTCCAGTGCGTCCAGTTCCCACCGGCACAGTAAATATAAGCTCCTGGCTAAGATTAATCCCTTGATCAGCAAAGTTCTCTATTTTCTTCATAAAAGAAAAAAATACGATCACCGCGATCGCAATAAATAATCCGGGCAGAATGAAAATGGGCTTTTTTAGTTTCATTCGGTAATCACTTTATTTGTGCTTCTGAATACTAATTCGCTAAGGTTTTAAACATTCAGGTAATAAATATTCATGCAACTCTCTTGATTGATATTTCCATGCAGGTTGATTTTTATGCGCTTGAATTTGACTTACTGGCAGTACTGGCATTAAGGAATTACAGATAATCACTTCGTCTGCATAAGCCAGCGCTTCGGGATAGCGCATAATACATGATAAGCGATAATCACTTTTCGCCAACAATTCGATGATCTTTTGTCGCATAATCCCCTCTACCCCACACTGGCTGAGATCAGGTGTATAAACATTTTTGCCTTTTCGCCAGAAGATATTGGCAGTAGCGCATTCAACCAATAAGCCATCACTATCAAGTACCAGAGCTTCATCTGCTCCTGATTGTTCAATAAACCGTTTGATCAAAACCTGCTCCAAACGATTTAAGTGCTTAATGCCAGCCAGATAGGGATTAATTCCCATTGGAATCGGGCTAAGAGTCAATGACACACCTTTTTGACGCTGAGTTATATATCGTTCAGGATATGAACTCAAAGACAAGATCTGGGTAGGCGTAGTCGTGTCAGCAAAACTATAGCCACGGCCTCCCGTGCCTCTGGAAAGAATGATTTTCAACACACCGGAATCACACCCTTTCACTACCTGTTTAATATGGCTCTCAAGTTGGAACCAATCCAGTGCTGGCATAAAGAGTTTTTCAACACCTTTCTGCAACCGTTTTATATGCAAAGGTAGCAAAACCGGTATCCCTTGCTCAACCTTTATTGTGGTAAAACAGCCGTCACCAAACTGCACCGCACGATCATTGACAGGTATATGATCGCACTGATTACCATTAATCCAATACGTCATGTTAACTTCTTATTTTTGATAAAAAAGCCCCAACATTTGTCGGGGCTTTTCATAAGCACAAAGTGATTTTAGATCTTGCGGAAAATCAATGACCCGTTGGTGCCACCGAAACCAAAAGAGTTACACAATGCGTATTCCATTCCTTCAACGTTACGCGCTGCGCCCGGAACTAAATCCAAACGACAGTTCTCATCCTGATTCTCCAGGTTAATAGTTGGAGGAACAATCTGATCACACAGAGAAAGAACAGTGAAAATAGATTCAATCGCGCCTGCGGCACCCAACAAGTGGCCTGTCATTGATTTGGTAGAACTCACTAATACTTTAGTGCCTTCACCAAAAACAGCCTCCACTGCACGAGCTTCTGCAAGATCACCCACTTGCGTAGATGTACCATGGGCATTGATGTAACTCACCTGCTCTGGTGAAATTCCCGCATCATTCAGGGCATTTTGCATTGCTAAAGCAGCACCTGCGCCATCTTCAGGAGGCGATGTCATATGATAAGCATCGCTGCTCATGCCAAAACCAACAACTTCAGCATAGATTTTGGCACCACGTTTTTTGGCATGCTCATACTCTTCAAGCACAACGACACCTGCACCATCACCCAGCACAAAGCCATCACGATCTTTATCCCAAGGGCGGCTTGCCCTTTGAGGATCATCATTACGGGTTGACAATGCACGTGCAGCACCAAATCCAGCAACTCCAAACTCAGTACTCGCTTTTTCTGCACCGCCCGCCAGCATAATGTCAGCATCATTATAGGCAATGATGCGAGCCGCATGGCCAATATTATGTACGCCAGAAGTACAAGCAGTTGCAATGGAAATGCTCGGACCACGGAGGCCATACAGAATGCTCAAATGGCCCGCCACCATATTAATGATGGTTGAAGGTACAAAGAATGGGCTAACCTTACGAGGCCCTGACGATAGCAGTGTGCTGTGATTTTCTTCGATCAGCCCTAACCCACCAATACCAGAACCAATGGCCGCACCAAAGCGGCCAGCATTGGCTTCTGTTACTTCGATTCCTGCATCGTCAATAGCTTGCTTGCCAGCAGCAATACCATACTGAATGAAGAGATCCATTTTCCGTGCTTCTTTGCGCGAAATATTGAAATCTTCATGATTAAAATTCTTCACCAAACCTGCAAACTTAGTTGCATGGTTACAGGTATCAAAATGTTCGATAAGGCCGATACCACTCTGTCCGGCACAAACAGCATTCCAGGAAGACTCTACTGTATTGCCGACAGGAGATAACATGCCTAGTCCGGTCACGACTACTCGACGCTTAGACACGGTTATCCTCCAAGGAGGGAAAAAAATTAGGACGAAAAACATAGGCGGTCGAACGACCGCCTAGGTATGTGTGCTTATTTACCTGCGTTTTCAACGTAGTCAATAGCAGCCTGAACTGTAGTGATTTTTTCAGCTTCTTCGTCTGGGATCTCGATATCGAACTCTTCTTCCAGAGCCATTACCAGTTCAACTGTGTCAAGAGAATCAGCGCCCAAGTCATCAACAAATGAAGCTGTGTTCACAACTTCTTCCTCTTTAACACCCAGTTGTTCAACGATGATTTTCTTAACGCGTTCGTCGATAGTGCTCATACTATTAAATTTCCTATCAAAACTCGCTTTTGCGATGGTTTTCGTAGTTTATAAAATACAGGAAAAGATGCAACCAAATCCCGGCTGGTCGAACCACAATCTGCTTTTTTTGTACAAAAAACACATCAAAAACAGTGGGTTCGCTCATTTTTTAGATCATGTACATGCCACCATTGACATGTAATGTTTCACCCGTGATGTAAGCGGCCTCGTCAGAAGCAAGAAACGCTACAGCACTGGCAATTTCCTTTGCATCACCAAGACGATTAGCAGGTATTCCAGCAGCAATGCCTGCACGTTGTTCGTCTGTCAACGCTCTGGTCATATCAGTTTCGATAAAACCAGGTGCAACAACGTTAACCGTGATGCCACGGGAAGCGACTTCACGAGCCAATGATTTACTGAAACCAATAACTCCTGCTTTCGCTGCCGCGTAATTCGCCTGTCCCGCATTTCCCATTGTTCCAACAACAGAGCCAATAGAAATAATACGTCCATAACGTTTTTTCATCATAGAGCGCATTACTGCTTTTGACAGACGAAAAATCGAAGAAAGATTAGTGTCAATAATATCTTGCCACTCATCATCTTTCATGCGCATCAACAAGTTATCACGAGTGATGCCTGCATTATTAACTAAAATGTCTATTTCACCAAATTCAGCACGAATATTCGAGAGTGCATTTTCAATGGATTCTGAATCTGTGACATCCAGTACAAAACCTTTACCTTTATCACCAAGAAAGGCACTGATTGCTTCAGCGCCCTTCTCACTGGTTGCGGTACCAATAACACATGCACCACGTTCAACCAATAATTCTGCAATCGCGCGACCTATGCCACGGCTCGCGCCAGTGACCAGCGCAATTTTTCCATCAAAGCCCATTTTTTCCCCAGTCATTTGTTCAGAGCAACTGTGAGTGATGATACATCATTTACTGCTACAGCACTTAAAGTATCAACAATACGTTTCGTTAACCCAGTGAGTACCTTACCTGGCCCAATTTCTAACAATTGTTCAACCCCTAGCCCTGCAATATATTCAACTGATTCTGTCCAACGTACAGGATTATACAACTGACAAACCAACGCGTCCCGAATAGCATCAGCAGATTTTTCTACTTTTACATCGACGTTATTCACGACAGGGAATTGCGGCTGGTTAAACTCAACGTCTTGCAATGCAGCCGCCAGTTGTTCAGCAGCAGATTTCATCAATGCACAATGCGAAGGCACACTAACGGATAGCGGCAATGCCCGTTTTGCGCCTGCGGCCTTACATGCCGCTCCCGCACGCTCTACAGCCTCTTTTTCACCTGCGATAACCACCTGCCCAGGTGAATTAAAATTAACCGGTGAAACAATCTGACCTTGTGCTGACGCTTCACATGCCTTTGCAATGGATTCATTATCTAAACCGATAATGGCATACATTGCTCCCTGCCCTTCTGGTACAGCTTCCTGCATCAACTTCCCACGCAATTCAACAAGTTTAATGGCTTGCTGGAAATCAATCACGCCCGCACAGACCAGTGCAGAATATTCGCCAAGGCTATGGCCTGCCATTATGGACGGTGCCTTACCGCCTTTCTCCTGCCATACACGCCAAATCGCCACTGAAGCTGCCAGCAATGCAGGTTGAGTTTTCCAGGTTTTATTCAGTTCTTCTATCGGTCCTTGCTGAACCAACGTCCATAAATCATATCCCAAAACCGCAGAAGCCTCTGCGAACGTTTGCTCAACCAGTGGAAATTCTGCGGCTAAATCAGCCAACATCCCCAGAGATTGAGAACCTTGACCGGGAAACACCATTGCAAAATCAGACATGTTTATTTTCCTGTTAAATTAAAAAAGTACCAGCGCTGAGCCCCAGGTAAAGCCACCGCCAAATGCTTCAAGTAAAACAAGTTGGCCGCGTTGGATCCTTCCATCACGTACCGCTTCATCGAATGCCGTCGGAATAGATGCTGCCGAGGTGTTGCCATGACGATCTAAAGTGATGACCACTTTATCCATTGTCATATCTAATTTCTTGGCAGTTGCCGCAATAATACGCAAATTAGCCTGGTGAGGTACTAACCAATCAAGCTGAGAGTGAGGCACGTTGTTGGCTTCCAATGTTTCATCAACAATATTCGCTAATTCACGAACCGCCACTTTAAAGACTTCATTGCCGGCCATAGTCACATATTCTGGAGTATCACACTCCACCCGGCTTTGATGCGGCAATGACAGTAAGTCACCATAACGGCCATCAGCATGAAGATGAGTGGACAAAATGCCGGGTTCCTCTGAAGCCCCGACAACCATTGCTCCTGCTGCATCGCCGAAAAGAATAACTGTGCTGCGATCTTTAGGATCGACGACCCTTGAAATAATGTCAGAGCCAATCACCAATGCATGTTTAGCCGCACCTGTTTTAATAAATTTATCGACAACACTTAACGCGTAAGTAAAGCCGGCACACGCTGCTGCAACATCAAAAGCCGCAACGCCTGGAATGCCCAACAACTGCTGAATTTGGCAAGCTGCACTTGGGAAAGCATGAGTTGAACTTGTTGTGGCAACAACGATTAAGTCAATTTGTGTTTTATCGATGCCCGCCATTTCAATGGCTTTTTCAGCCGCTTTGAAACCCAAAATGGAAACATTTTCATCTTCAGCCGCAATACGACGCTCACGAATGCCCGTCCGAGTGACAATCCACTCGTCAGACGTATCTACCATTTTTTCTAAATCTGCGTTAGTACGCACCTGCGCAGGCAAATAACTGCCCGTACCTAAGATCTTTGTATACATGTTATGTTTATTCACTCTTGGGTAATACTGCATCCAGTCGGGCAGCGATTCTGTCTGGAACCTGCTTCTCTATAGCTTGAATGGCTTGATCAATTGCAGCCTTAAAAGCACGTTCATTGGCAGCACCGTGGCTTTTTATAACGATACCACGTAATCCTAATAACGTTGCTCCGTTATACTGGTCAGGGTTTAGATGGCCGAACCGTTTGGTTATCTGTCTCAGTAACCATCTTTTCACTATCTTCATCTTGAAGAGCTTCATCAACCAAGATGATTTTTTCTGCTGACCATCCGGTGACTTTACCAGAGATAAGATCACTCTGATCGCACCTTCCATCGTTTTCAGCGTAACATTACCTGCGAAGCCGTCACATACGAGTACATCCGTTTTTCCGGTCAGTAACTCATTTCCTTCCACATACCCGATGTAATTAATCGTTGGGATATTACGCAAGGTTATAGCAGCTTCGCGGATATTATCTAGCCCTTTGGATTCTTCTTCCCCGATATTGAGTAATGCAACACGTGGGTTATCTACACCAGCAACATACTCCGCCATTACGACGCCCATAATCGCAAACTGGACTAACATGCTACTATTACAATTAATATTAGCGCCTAAATCTAATACAACTGTCTTCCGTTGTTTCAAATTAGGTATCACTGTCATCAATGCAGGCCGCTCAATACCTTCAATGGATTTCAGCATCAATTTAGCCAGTCCCATCAAAGCCCCTGTATTCCCCGCACTGACACAGGCCTGTGCCTCGCCCGACTTCACTAAGTCTAGTGCTATACGCATTGAAGTACCGTGACTGGAACGAATGGCCTGAGATAGCCTTGCATCGTTGGAAACGACATGTTCCGCAGGGACAATTTGCAAACGGCTAAGCAGCTCGGCATTTTGATTTGCAAGCAAAGGAAAGATGGTTTCGGGATTGCCGACCAACAATAGCTTCAGTTGTGAATTAGATGCCAGTGCCTGCAATGCAGCAGGCACTGTAACGCGAGGACCAAAGTCCCCACCCATAGCATCTAACGCTAAGGTTAGATTAGCCAAGATATCAACTTGCTAATGATTAGCTGAAATTACTTGTTGATTACCTTGCGGCCACGGTAGTAGCCATCAGCAGTCACGTGATGACGCAGGTGAGTTTCACCAGAAGTTTTGTCTACAGAGACAAGTGTTGCAGACAGTGCGTCATGAGAACGACGCATACCACGCTTAGAACGAGTTGGTTTATTCTGTTGTACGGCCATTGACCTTACTCCTTAAGTACTTTTCTTTAAACTGGCTAATACGGCAAACGGGTTTGGTTTTTCTGCTTCAGGAGGCAGCGTACCAAACACCATGTCCGCGTCGGACACTTCACAGTGTTCAGAATCATGTACCGGAACCACCGGCAGAGACAGAATTATTTCATCTTCAATCATTGCCAGCAAATCTATTTCGCCAAATTCGTTAACGTTTATTGGCTCATACTCTTCCGGTAATGCCTCAGCCTGTTCATCATTGACGACCGGGCTAAAACAATACGTTGTGTGAACATGATGACTGAAGTTACTGCTACAACGTTGACAGGTAAGCGTAACATCCACTTCGGAATGCCCTTTTACAACTGCCAGACGCTGATTATCAATTTCAAATGATAATGAGTTATCTACATCACCATCCACACTGACCACAGTTTCTGCAAGACGAGAAACTTGCTCAGCAGAGTAACTACCATGGTAATCCAATCTTTTCTGGGCTGCTCGAAGTGCATCAATGGTCAGGGGTAATTTTACCTTTTGCATAAGGCGCGCATATTATCTTTGTAATGAGACATAGTCAAAGAAAAAGGCCACACATCTACGCCTTTCCGTCAAATATTCGCTTATTAAGCGGCGTATAGTTTAAAATGCCTGCAAATATTTCTCTACGTATTTTATGGAAAAAAAGATGCTTCCGATTGTTTTATCGTCAACTTCCGAATATCGCCGCCGATTGCTAGAAAAGCTGGGATTACCTTTTACCTGTGCTGCTCCCAATATTGATGAAAGCCCGCTGGAAAACGAAAGTCCAAAACAGTTGGTAACGCGGCTGTCACAGGCAAAAGCTCACGCATTACAGCGGGAGTATTCTAGCCACCTCATTATAGCGTCAGATCAAGTTTGTGTTTTGGATGACAGGATCACCGGCAAACCCCATAATTTTGAGAATGCTTTCTTACAATTGGAAAAAGCCAGTGGAAAATGTGTCACTTTTTATACTGGCATTACCTTATTCAATAGCAAAACAGAAGTGGTTGATACTCGTTGTGAGCTATTCCATGTCTATTTCAGAGATCTGACAGAAACAGAAATTACTTATTATCTCAACAAAGAAAAACCCTTCAATTGTGCGGGCAGTTTCAAAAGCGAAGGCTTAGGAATTACATTATTCGAAAAACTTGACGGCAAAGATCCAAACACACTTATCGGCTTACCATTAATAACGTTGACAGAAATGCTTATCCGTCAGGGGATAAACCCACTGACGGTATGCTATCAATGATGATTATGCCGCAATATTCTTAAACATTTCCGCAACCTATCATCCATTGGGGCTTCGAAACGCAGCGTTTCCCCTGTGGATGGATGGGTGAACTTTAATGCGTTGGCATGTAAGAACAATCGGTTAAGTCCTGTTTCTGCAAGTTGGGCATCAAATGTTCTGTCACCATAGCGATCATCAAACGCAATCGGATGACCGGCATGTAAAGAGTGCACTCGGATCTGGTGAGTTCGCCCTGTCACTGGGCTTGCCCGCACCAATGTTGCAAATGCATATCGTTCTTCAACTTTAAACCGTGTTTCAGACGGTTTGCCTTCTTTACTGACTTTAACCACCCTTTCTCCACTTTGCAGGGTGTTTTTCAATAAAGGGGCTTCTACAACTTTACAATGGGATTGCCATTGCCCACGCACTAGCGCCAAATAGTCTTTCTGCATCTGTTTCAAGCGTAATTGTTCATGCAATGCCCGCAATGCAGAACGTTTTTTCGCAATCAACAAAATACCCGATGTATCGCGGTCAAGCCGATGCACCAGTTCAAGAAAGCGGGCTTCAGGACGCAAAGCCCGCAATCCTTCTATCACGCCAAAACTCAGGCCACTGCCCCCATGTACTGCGGTTCCTGAGGGTTTGTTGATGACTAAAATATGGTCATCTTCATACAAGATACATTCCGCCAAAGCAGCAACCTTAGCCAGCTTGACAGATATCGGTGTTTCTTGTTTTTCTGCGACTCTAACCGGCGGGATCCTGATGACATCACCTGCTGTCAATTTATATTCAGGCTTAATTCTTCCTTTGTTGACTCGAACTTCACCTTTACGCAAGATCCGATAGATCATGCTCTTAGGTACGCCTTTTAAACGGGCCAACAAAAAGTTATCAATTCGCTGACCGGCATATTCGTCATCAATCGTGACAAACTGTACAATTTGATTATCTGTTTTCATGGGTGAGATTCTAATAATCCAACAAACAGAGCGCCACTCATTTTTAACTATGTCTAAATAACAGCCATTTTTCCTACTTCATTGTTTCAGGTGACTTAGGATAAAGACTAAATATTAACAACTTATCACTATTTCCTAATAAAAAACCTGTAAAGCGACAAAGTCACCTTGCTATCACCCCAATAGCAATGGAATAATGCTTTCTGGCCACGGTTTACTAAACTATGAATGGCAAGATTGAAATTGTTTGTTATCTGTTTGATCGAGCAAAAACGCAGCAATGGCATAAGACGTAATGTTCGATCAAATAATTTATGGGCTGCGGGTGGCAGCTTACTGGATTGGGTAAAATCTGTACCTATTTATTACAGTGCCCCAATAAAGAGTACTGTGTTCAAATGAAATTCAGACTCGCCGACAAATAGGCGCCTCTATACAAACGATAGCCGTGAGGCTGACGGTTTTGTAAAAGACACGAGGCCATCGGTAACTAGTAGCTCGCCTCTTTTTTACTCGCAGCTCTATATTCATGTAAAAAATAATGAGTAAGTTAGAATGAAAAGAATGTTAATCAACGCAACCCAGCAGGAAGAGTTGCGTGTTGCCCTTGTTGATGGGCAACGTCTTTATGATTTGGATATTGAAAGCCCTGGACACGAGCAGAAAAAGGCAAATATATATAAAGGGAAAATTACTCGAATTGAACCTAGCCTGGAAGCTGCTTTTGTTGATTACGGCGCGGAGCGTCATGGTTTCCTACCCATAAAAGAAATTGCTCGCGAATATTTCCCAAGTAATTATCACTCTCATGGTCGCCCTAATATTAAGGATATCCTTAAAGAAGGCCAGGAAGTCATCGTCCAGGTTGATAAAGAAGAACGAGGCAACAAAGGGGCAGCTTTAACAACCTTTATTAGTCTGGCTGGCAGCTATTTAGTCCTGATGCCAAATAACCCAAGAGCAGGCGGAATTTCTCGCCGCATTGAGGGTGATGATCGCATCGAATTAAAAGAAGCGCTTTCTTCTCTTGAAGTTCCAGAAGGCATGGGGCTTATCGTTCGTACCGCAGGTGTCGGCAAATCAGCTGAAGCTTTGCAGGGAGATTTAAACTTCCGCCTGAAACATTGGGAAGCTATCAAAAAAGCTGCCGACAGCCACACCGCGCCCTTCCTGATCCACCAGGAAAGTAATGTGATCGTACGCGCATTCCGTGACTATCTGCGCCCAGATATTGGGGAAATCTTGATCGACAACCCTAAAATCCTTGATTTGGCACGCCAACACATCACTGCCCTGGGACGCCCGGATTTTGCCAGTAAAATCAAACTGTACAGTGGTGAAGTCCCCCTGTTCAGCCATTATCAAATAGAATCGCAAATCGAATCGGCCTTCCAGCGTGAAGTTCGGTTACCTTCCGGCGGCTCTGTCGTCATTGATACGACTGAAGCTTTAACGGCTATCGATATCAACTCATCCCGTTCAACTCGTGGTGGTGATATTGAAGAAACGGCATTTAATACCAACCTAGAAGCTGCTGATGAAATTGCACGCCAATTGCGTCTGCGTGACCTCGGTGGCCTGATTGTTATTGATTTCATTGACATGACTCCCGTGCGTCATCAACGTGAAGTTGAAAATCGGTTACGTGACTCTGTAAGACAAGATCGCGCCCGTATTCAAATCGGCCGGATTTCCCGCTTTGGCTTACTGGAGATGTCACGCCAGCGTTTAAGCCCATCCTTGGGTGAATCCAGTCACCATGTCTGCCCGCGTTGTAGCGGCACCGGCACTATTCGTGATAATGAATCACTGTCCCTGTCAATTCTGCGTTTAATCGAAGAAGAAGCACTAAAAGAAAACACACATCAGGTTCATGCCATTGTTCCTGTGCAGATCGCCTCTTACTTACTGAATGAGAAACGTCAGGCAGTCAGCGCCATTGAGCACCGCCAAGGTGATGTTGGTGTTGTCATTGTTCCAAATGATCAAATGCAAACACCACATTTCTCTGTCTTACGGGTACGTAAAGGCGAAGAAATTTCAACGTTGAGCTATTTGCTTCCACAACTGCATGAAGCGGAAATGATAAATGCTCAGGACGATATTCAGCATGAACGCAAACGTCCAGAGCAACCAGCCATTTCAACTTTTGATCTGCCAGAAGAAGCCGCACCGACAACAACAAAAGTAAAAACAAAAGAGAAAAAAGTCGTCACCAATAACCAAAAACAGACAGAAAAACCAGGTTTGTTTAGCCGATTCTTGAGTGCCCTGAAAAAAATGTTCAGTGGTGGTGAAGAAGAAAAACAAACCCAAGAAAGGGACAAAAAATCGGCGGGCAATGATAATCGTCGCTCATCAGAGCGTCGCAACCCACGCCGTCAGAATCAGCGGCGCGAAAGTGAAGCACGTAATAACCGTGAACGTGATGAACAGCGCAAGAGCCGTAATGCCCAGCCGAACAATGTCCAGGATAGCACTGAGCTGGATAACGAAGCTCGTGAAGCACAGCAGCAGCAACGCCGTGAACAACGTGCTGAACGTCAACGTCGCCGTCAAGAAGAAAAACGGCAGCAGCAACTGGAAGCTAAAGCTCAACAGACCATCAATCGACCTGACATTGTCGAAGAAGACGTTGAAGAGCGTCAGCCAGTCATGCCTCGCCGTCAGCGCCGTCAGCTTGAGCAAAAAGTTCGTATCACTGACGAATTGAGACAAGAAACTAATATTGTAGTCTTACCCGCTGTAATGCCTGAATCTGTGTCTGTATCAGAAAACGCTCACAAAGAGACAAAAACGTCTGTACCAGCCGTTATTGATACTCATGTTGAAGCAGCTAACCAACCTGAAATGCCACAAAATACAGATTCACAAAACGCTGCATTACAAGCTGTTATTTCACAAAATAATGAGCAGCAAGACAACACAATGCCGCGTCGTTCCCGCCGTTCCCCGCGTCACTTGCGTGTCAGCGGTCAGCGTCGCCGCCGCTACCGTGATGAACGCAATCTGACTCAATCGCCAGTACCATTGAGAATGGCTGTTGTATCGCCAGAACTGGCATCAGGCAAAGTGTGGGTTCGTTATCCGGTTACTCCTGTAACCATGACTGAACCTGAAATCCCTGCTTCTGTTAATGTGATTAGCGAACCGTTTGAAGAAAAAACAATACCTGTACAACAGGAAAAAGTTATTCTGATGCCATCAATCACAGAATCAGCACCAACGACAACAGTGCCTCACGCCGAAATAGCAGAACAACAAGACAGCATTACTCATGATGATAATGTGAAATTTGTTGTTGATAGCGTTTCCATCGTGACACCAGCAGAGCCAGAATTAGAAAAGCCTGACGCTTCAGAATCAGCTAATGTGGAACCTGTCATCAATCATGATGAAAAACATTGGTCAGAAATTTTAGCAGATGAAGAATCACATATTCTAGTATCACTCGATGCTGAAAAAATGTGCCACACGGCAGAGTCCATCATTAGGACGTCGGTTGTTGAACAGGAACATCATGAAGAACAGCCAACTGTTGCAACGGAAATGTGCCCTAAGGCAGAAGAAGTTAAAACGGAAGAGAAAACAGTTGTTAAGTCTTCGATTATCGTGGAAAAAAATCATCACGCTTACTCCCCAATGACGAAGGCTCCAGCACCAGATATGATGACTAAGCCTGTGCTTATCACTGAATGGCAACGCCCTGCTTATCCATTCAAAGGTAAAGGCGGTGCTGGCGGGCATTCTGCAACAAGTATTGCAACTTCTGCTATGTCTAAACCACCGCTATTCGAATAATCGGATACTGTGATTTGAATTAAATGGCTCCCCTGGATTGGGAGCCATTTTTTTACCTTACCCACAACAAAAACGAATTACCTTCATTCCTTTCAATCAACTATTCCAATAAACTTAAATGGTTATCATTTAAAATAGTTAGTTAATTTTATGGAGAGCTTCCCATCAATGAAACCTTGGTTAATTTTTGGTGCCGGAAAAGGTGTTGGACGCCATTTGGTCACCATTGCCCTACAACAAAACCGTCCTGTCACAGCCTTAATTCGTAATCCACAACAAGCTGCGGAACTCAGTGCATCAGGAGTTAACGTAATCCACGGTGACGCTTGTGACAGAAAAAGTATAGAAAAAGCAATTGCACAGGCAGGAGAAAATCCTATTGTCTTCTCAACGATTGGCGGAGGAAATTCGGATCATCATGGGAACATGGCAATCATAGATGCATTGGAACAAGCTCAAATTACCCGTATGTTATTAGTGACATCCATTGGATGCGGTGAAAGTTGGAAGACATTATCAGCACGGGCCAAATCATTATTCGGGCAATCTGTCAGACACAAGTCACTGGCTGAAAGTTACCTACAAACCAGCACACTGAATTTTACCATCATTCGTCCCGGTGGTCTTACCGATCAACCTGGTACTGGACATTGCAAACGTTATCAAGTGGAAGTTCATGGCATGGTAAACCGAGAAGATGTAGCCGAACAATTAGCACAAATGGCCGAAGATGAACGAACTTACTATCAAACCTATGCTTTAATTGATCCTGAACTCAAACCTTATTGGAACTCAAACTAAAAAAACAACCACGCCATAAGGCGTGGTTAAGTACTAAACAATCATCTTTTCAAACAGCTAAAACTTACTTAACTCCACCATCCATTGCCTTAAGTTTTTTGGATAACTCACGGCGTTCTTTAGATAGTTCGGCATTTTTGATGATATATTCATCAACGCGTTCTTCATAATCACTGCGCATATGAGCAATAATTCCTTGAATATCTTCAATCGACATACCTGGCTTTATATAGTCACTCAGGTTATCAAGCAAGAGTACACGTTTTTGGTTATCTCGGATCTTTTTCTCATTGTCTACAATTTCGCGCTGTAATTTATTTTTGCGCCGAAATATACGCACAAACTCCAGTACATTTTGGAATGTTGGTTTATTTGTGTTGTCCATTTTTCACACCTTTTTAATCAGACCGATAATTTCTTATGCTAACTACACAATACAATTTCAAGTGGCGCATAGACAAGTCAGTTTCGACAATTTATTGATACAAACTCCCTTTCAGATACATTTCTTAATCAAATTTCTTTTCCCATCTATCTTGAACAATAACCGCCACTGCCACGGTCAGTCTGAGTTTGGGATAGCCATACGAACTGCTTCGCTCAAATCTTATTATGGTTTACCATCTATAACACGTCATTTAACGTCATCAAGAATGATCGTTTTTGGTGTGCAAACTAGCGACAGAATGAGATAAATGTGACACTAATGGAAATGTAATTCATTGATTAGTCGTAATTAAATTGGCGATAACGGAGAATACACAACCTTGAATACCAGTAAAGAAAACCAAAGTTTCTACTTTCATGACTATGAGAGCTAACTGGTAATTTACTGTATTTAAACATAATTTAATTAAAAATTAATTTTTTATGTACTCAGTTTTGTACTCAAATATTAATTTCGATTACATTTGATGTAATGGCTCTGGATTAATTGGCGAGATAACTAGGCAATTTCAACCCGCAAAAATTGCGGGTTTATTTTACTCTGTCGCCCCCTGCCCCACATTCCACACCGAATCTGCAAAATATCAGTCGTTCCATAGTCAATAACCGTTCAAATTTCCCCCACCCATTCCAATATCCCTGTAAACTCACATTTTGCACATTTATTGAACTGAAAATTTGTTTAATTTCAACCCGTTCAATAGTCAATTACCCGTTTCTACTGCCCAAATCAACCCAGTGCGTAATTCTAGAAAACCTCGGTTTATCGGAT